>JAGDDB010000311.1 GCA_017958265.1 Oscillospiraceae bacterium
AGCCAGCATGATCAATAAAGCGGGAGGACCGAAATGAAAACTCTTTATCTCGACTGCTCCATGGGCGCGTCGGGGGATATGCTCATGGCCTCGCTTTCGCAGCTCCTTGACGATCCCGCCTCCTTTGCCGGGGAACTGAACGCTCTCGGCATACCCGGCGTACACGCGTCCGTGTCTTCGGCCGAGTCCTACGGCGTTAAGGGCTGTCATATCACGGTCCGGGTAAACGGCGTTGACGAAGAAGAAGGCCATGATCACGCGCACTCCCACAGTACCCTCGGCTCGATCAGCGACATTATTCTTTCCCTGCCGGTCTCCGAGAAGGTCAAGATAAACGCGCTCGCCGTATATCGCCTGATAGCCGACGCCGAATCGGCGGCTCACTCCGTTCCCGTCGAGCAGGTCCACTTTCATGAAGTGGGCGCTCTTGACGCCGTTGCCGACGTCACCGGCGTATGCATGCTCATGGAAAAGCTCGCCCCGGACAGCGTCCGCTCTTCCCCGCTCAATCTCGGCGGCGGCACGGTGCGCTGTGCCCACGGCGTACTGCCCGTGCCCGCGCCCGCCGTGGCGGCGCTCACCGCTTCCCTGCCCTGTTATCTCAGCGATACGGCCGGCGAACTGCTCACGCCTACGGGCGCGGCCCTTCTGCTGCGCTTTGCCGACAGCTTCGGTGACATGCCGGAAATGACCGTTGAAAAGGTCGGCATAGGTATAGGGAGCCGTGATTTCGGCCGTCCGAACTGTCTGAGAGCCTCTCTCGGCAGCTCGGGGATGCTTACCGACAGCATAGTCGAACTCAGCTGCGGCATGGACGACATGACGGGCGAGGAAATGGGCTTTGCCGCGGAGCGGCTCATGGACGCCGGCGCTCTCGACGCTTACTATACCTCAATTTATATGAAAAAAAACCGCCCGGCATATATGCTTACTGTCCTTTCGCGTCCGTCGGACTGCGAAAAGCTCGCGCAGCTTATTTTCCGCCATACCACCACTCTCGGCATACGCCGCAAAAACTGCGAGCGATATGTCCTTGAGCGCAGTTTTGCGGAAAAAGACACCGCTTACGGCCGCATACATATCAAAAACGGCAAACCCGAATATGAAGACGTCGCCCGCATTGCCAGGGAAAACGGCATGTCGCTTTTTGAAATAAAGCGCGGGATAAAATGATCTGAGAGGTGGACATATATGCCCAAGTTAGACGCATTACGTGAAGAATGTTCTCTCTGCCGCAGATGCGGTCTTGCCGATGAGCGCACCAACCTCGTTTTCGGGACGGGCAGCGAAACAAGCAAGGTCGTTTTCGTCGGAGAGGCGCCCGGCGAGCAGGAGGATCTCAAGGGAGAGCCCTTCGTGGGCCGCGCCGGCAAGCTGCTCGACGACATGCTTGCGATGATAGACCTGTCACGCTCCGATATCTATATAGCCAATATCATAAAATGCCGTCCGCCCAAAAACCGCGATCCTCTCCCCGATGAGCAGAACGCTTGTTTTCACTGGCTGGACCGCCAGCTTGAGCTCATCGATCCCCGCTTGATCGTATGTCTCGGAAGATATGCCGCGATGAAC
>JAGDDB010000312.1 GCA_017958265.1 Oscillospiraceae bacterium
ATTTGTGCGCGGCATGGCTTCACTGCCGTAATGATGGGCTTCGGAGCATCTCCTCAGCTGGAGACCATGCGTATATGCAGCGCTCTTAGATCGCGCGGAATAGGCGTATATCTCACCGAAGAAGCATGGCTCGCCGGCTGCGGCGCAAAAGCGGTGATATCCTCGGCTGTGACCGGCGGCAGCTTCAGGCTCATGCTTGAAGACGCCGTCAGGAAATTCGGAGCAGAAAACACGGTCCTTGATCTGGAAAGGCTGCGCCACAGTTTTTCCATTCCCTGTCCGGACGGCCGCGGTACGTTTATTGACAAGCTGCCCCGGGGAGATATCTTTATGTCGGATGAGCTGTGCTGTAAATACATATCACGCGACAAAGGAAAGCAGTTCATACTCTTTGACGACGTATCCACCATCAGACTTAAAGGAAAAACAGCGGCGGAGTACGGCGTGTGCGAAATGATAGCCATGTATCCCGAATGGAGCGCGCAGGAGATATCGGAGATGAGATCATGAAGCCTTTTAAAACTACAAAGCCCGATTATCGAAAGATAATCGGGCTTTTCAGGCAATGATCAGTAGTATCTCTTGTTCTTATTCTTTCTGGCGGCCTCGGACTTCTTGCGACGCTTTACGCTGGGGCTCTGATAGTATTCTTTCTTTCTCAGGTCAGCCAATACGCCTGCTTTCGCACAGCTTCTCTTAAATCTCTTCAGAGCGCTGTCAAGCGACTCGTTTTCCTTAACTCTGACTTCCGACACTTATTTCCCTCCCTCCGATGGGCCTTAGCTGTAACAGTATAATACCCGCGTATTTAAATGTCAAGCTTTTTTGGGCTTAACGATCAGATTAATAAGCTTGTTTTTTACAACTATGGTTTTGATAAGCTCCGAATCGCCGAGTATCTTCTTTATTTTTTCATCCGAGCACGCCGCGGCCGTAATTGCGTCGTCCGCTGCGTCAGTCGGCACGGTGACGGTGGTCTTGAGCTTGCCGTTGACCTGAACGGCAATGGTCTTTTCCGCCTCGATCATCTTTGCCTCGTCATACTCGGGCCAGGGCTGCATGCAGCACATTCCTTTTTGGCCCTGCAGCTGCCAAAGTTCTTCGGCAATATGCGGAGCAAAAGGCGAAAGCAGTCTCAGAAGAGCGCAGAAATCCTGCCTGTTGGCGCCTTTGTCGTAAAATTCGTTTACAAGGGACATCATCGCGGCGATAGCGGTATTGAACTTCATCGCGTCGATATCTTCGCTGACCTTTTTTATTGTGCGGTGTATCGACGCTTCGTTATCGCGCGAATACCCGTTCCCGCCGCCCGAGATACGTTCGCCGAGATTCCATATCCTGTCAAGGAAACGTTTGCAGCCCTTTACGGCGTCCGACGACCAGGGCGCGGCCTTTTCAAAATCTCCGATAAACATGATGTAAAGACGCATGGTATCGGCGCCGTACTGATTGACTATGTCGGTGGGGTTGATGACGTTGCCTCTGGATTTGGACATCTTCTGTCCGTCTTCTCCGAGTATCATCCCGTGGCTTGTACGCTTTGCATAAGGCTCCGGATTGGGTACTACGCCGATATCATAAAGGAATTTATGCCAGAAGCGCGAATAGAGCAGATGCAGCGTGGTATGCTCCATACCTCCGTTATACCAGTCGACCATGCCCCAATAATCCAGCGCTTCTTTTGACGCAAGTTCATTTTTATTGTGCGGATCCATATAGCGGAGGAAATACCATGAGGAGCCGGCCCACTGCGGCATCGTATCGGTCTCTCTTTCCGCCTTTCCTCCGCACTTGGGACAGGTGCACTCCACCCAATCACGGATATGAGCCAAAGGCGACTCGCCGTTGTCGGTAGGCTCGTATGACTTCACTTCAGGCAAAAGCAGCGGCAGTTCGCTTTCCGGCAGGGGAACAAAACCGCACACGGGGCACTTTACTATGGGTATGGGCTCGCCCCAATAGCGCTGTCTTGCGAACACCCAGTCGCGCAGCTTGTAGTTTACCTTTTCTTTTCCCAGGCCCTTTTCGCTGAGCCATTCGATGATTTTTTTCTTGGCCTGTTCCACGCTCAAGCCGTTGAGGAAGCCCGAGTTTACCATCGTGCCCGTTTCGCAGTCGGTGAAAGCCTCTTTGGAAACGTCGCCTCCGGAAACCACTTCGATGATGGGGAGCGAGAATTTTTTCGCAAACTCCCAGTCGCGGGTATCATGACCGGGCACTGCCATAATGCAGCCCGTTCCGTAGCTTGCCAGGACATAATCGCTTATAAAAATGGGAAGCTCTCCGCCCGTCACCGGATTGACGGCCCTGACTCCGCGAAGCTCCACGCCCGTCTTTTCTTTTGACAGCTCGGTGCGCTCAAAGTCGGATTTCCTTGCCGCTTCATCCTTATACGCCGTGACCTCTTCCGCGTTTTCGAGCCTGTCGAGCCATTTCCCCACAAGCTCATGCTCGGGCGATATCACCATATAGGTGGCGCCGAAAAGCGTATCCGGCCGCGTGGTAAACACGGTTATAGTGTCGCCCGCCGTCGTTGAAAACACCACTTCCGCGCCGGTAGAGCGGCCTATCCAGTTTCGCTGCTGTATCTTGACCCTGTCAATGAAGTTAAGATCGTCAAGATCGTCGAGCAGCCTCTGCGCATATTTTGTTATGCCGAGCATCCACTGGCTTTTTTCTTTGCGGATAACGGGGCTGCCGCAGCGCTCGCACACGCCGTCGACGACTTCCTCGTTTGCAAGAACGCATTTGCAAGAGGTACACCAGTTCACCGGCATATACGTTTTGTATGCCAGACCCTTTTCGAACATTTTCAGGAATATCCATTGGGTCCACTTATAATATTCGGGGTCGGTAGTATCAACGCATCTGTCCCAGTCGAAGCTGTAGCCCAGAGTTTTCAGCTGCTCGGTAAAATGCGCGATGTTGCGCTGCGTGACCACGGACGGCTGCATATGATGCTTGATCGCGTAATTCTCCGTGGGCAGTCCGAACGCGTCAAAGCCAATGGGGAAAAGCACGTTGTAGCCCTGCATGCGGCGCTTTCTCGCTATGATATCCATAGCGGTATAGGGCCTGGGGTGGCCTACGTGCAGACCTTCTCCCGAAGGATAGGGAAATTCTATAAGGCCGTAAAACTTCGGTTTCGAGTCTCCGGTGACGGCTTTGAACGTCTTCTCCTCATCCCATTTTTTCTGCCATTTTTTCTCTATTGCGTGAAATTCGTACTTCATTGCGGACAAACCTTCTTACAGTGTAATAAGTTCGGAAATATCAACCTTCTCGGCATCGCTCCAAAGACGCTCGAGATCATAAAACTGTCTGGTCTCATTAAGGAAAAGATGGACTACGATACAGCCGAAGTCAAGCAGCACCCAGCCCCCGCCTCTGTAGCCCTCCGTACGGCGCGGCGGCTCACCCGCTTCGGCAAGAGCCTTGCCCACTTCGTCCGAAAGAGTCTTTATCTGCGTCGTTGATCCGGCCGTGCAAATTATGAAATAATCAGCCAGCACGGTAAGCTCATATGTCTTCAGCGCAACGATATCCCTGGCCTTTTTGCTGTCCAGCGCCTTAACGGCTATCTTCATCAATTCTTCCGGTGTAAGCATGCAAATCAGTCCTCCAATACAGGTTCATCCGGAACTGTCGGCCCGACGTCTTCGGGGGGCGCCGTATCCTCGGGAGGCGTCGTATCCTCGGGAGGCGTCACGTCCTCGGGAGACGTCGTATCCTCGGGAGTCGTCACGTCCTCGGGAGTCGTCGTATCCTCGGGAGTCGTCGTATCCTCGGGAGGCGTCGTATCCTCGGGAGGCGTCGTGTCATCGGGAGACGTCGTGTTTTCCGGAGGCGTAGTATTTGCCGGAGGCGTATAAGGAGCGGTCGAGGTATCGTTGTCCTGCCCGTCTTCGTTCTCTTCCTCGTTATCATCGTTATCCGGGAAAAGCGTCTTGATAAATTCGTTATAGTCAAGGAATGAATCGTACCCGCCGGAAATATAGCCCGTTGTGGCGTAAAGCTCGCCGCGGGAGTTGCGGGAAATCACATTCAGATCTTCAAGCTTGATCTCTTCCTCAAAAGGATTGAATGATTCGTTGAGCAGTTCGAGCCATTCGTCGACATATATGGTGCCGTAGGAAAAGCCCTTGATCGAGTCATAATAATTCGACGGAAGAGTGTGGAAACGGAAGCTGTCCGAGGACATCTTCAAAAACTGCTCGCCGTACCACAACAGGTTTCCGGTCGTAAGATCGGTGGTAACGTAGGTTTTGAAAATGTCGATATAATCCTTGAGCTTGGTAGCGAGATTGGAAAGCGACAGGCATTTTTTTATAACGGTCTTGAGGAAATCCTGCTGGGTCTGAATACGCACTATATCGCCGTAGTTGCTGCCGTCGTTATTCTGACGCCAGCGAACGACCTTGACCGCGTCGCTGCCGGTAAGATACTGCTCTCCCTTATTGAAATGGATATGAAGATTTTGCGTAGGATCGTCATAATTCATGTTATAGGGCACATTGAAATTTACCCCGCCCACAGTGTCTACCAGCGATACGAAACCGTTGATATTCACCATGATATAGCTGTCTATCGGGAAGCCGGTCATATCTTCAACGGCGTTTATAAGTCCGTCGATCCCTCCGCTGTATGCGTAAACGCCGTTGATCTTTTTGCTTTCATACGGGACGTTGGCACAGGTATCGCGCGGGATGCTGACTATATCGACGGTTTTTTCGTTGGTGTCGATCGTACCGATCATGAGAGTATCGGTATTGGCGAAGCTCTGCTCCATGCCTACCAGCAGAAATGTTCTTATGCCTTCGCGTCTTGTCTTGACGCCGTCCTGGATTTCCGGCTTGTCTCCCAGCTCTTCGTCCTGATCTACCGGAGGTTCCACCGGTTCTCCGGAAGGATCAGTGGGCAGCGGTCTGTTGGTATATGTGGACTGCTTCATCTCCGGAGGTTTGACGAGAGAAGCATAGCTGACGACCACTCCGACGAGCAGTACCGCTATCACGGAGCAAATAATGATCCTTCTTCTTTTCTTGCGGCGCTGATAGGCGAATATCATCGCCTCGATCTCTTCCTCTTCTTCGGGAGAGCGGGCTTCGTCTTCCCCGTCCGTATCGTCGTCCGAGTTTTCCGCGGGCTGAAAAACGCGGGTGAAATCCTCGCTGTCTTCTTCGTCCGGCACTTCCGTCCGGGCGCTCCCGTCCTCGATGATCTCTTCTATCTCTTTTTCGATATCGACATCTTCATTCGCCGCGGACACTTCTGCCGTTTCGATCAGCTCGTCCCTTTGTTTGCGGCGCATTCCGCCAAAAAGCTTCATATCTTTTATTCTCCCTTGTCAGCAAGAAAAGCCAGCGCATCGAAGGTTGCGCCGTACGGCTTTATTCCTCTGTTCTTCAGATTATCGAGACTCATCCCGAGCGCGAGCTTCATTGCCTCGTCAATGTCGGTGTAAGCAAGCCTGCGCACTTCTTCAACGCCGGGAAAACTCCTGCCGGGCTCAATGTAATCAGCCAGCCATATGATTTTTTCCAAAAGCGTCATATCTGCTTTGCCGGTGGTATGCCATCTTATTGCGCTGCACACCTCGTCGGAGGCTCCGAAAAGGGCTCCCGCGATCTCCGCTCCGGTAAAAGCATGAAGTACGTTGAAATCATCCTTATCGATGTTTCTGATTATTTTACCATATTTTTCGCATAATATCAACTGCTCATTTGAGTCCATGCCTTTTGTAAGGTCATGAAGAATCGCAGCGTTTTCCGCGTCAAGAACGTCGGCTCCCCATCGCACGGCAAGTTTTACGGCTTCGGCACGGCAGCCGGATACATGGTCTCTCCGCTTTTCCTTTATCCACGGCTCCACAAGCTTCCACAGCTTGTCGGGCTGCGGCCGCACGCCGTACAGTCTGTTTTTCAGTATATATGAATATACCCCGTCGCTCAGATACTCTCCGCCGGCCCCGTTTTTAAGCATTTCGCGAAGCTTTGTGGATGAAATGACCACCGGCTCGGATTTTATCAGTTCCACCGAGGCGCCCTTGTCCGACGCAAGCTGCGCGGCATGGCGGGCAAGCTTCTTTTCCGCGAAATCATTGCGGGCAAAAACCGCTATGTTCACATTTTTAAAGATCCAGTCGGAACGGTACCACTGCTCCAGCGTCAGAAACATATCTTCGCCGCAAAGCATCCAAAGCTCCGCCTCCGGATACTGCGCCTTTAATTCCCTCGCGGTATCCGCGGTATAGCTTTCGCCTCCCCTGCGCAGCTCTATATCGAGCGCCTCGCTGTTCGGGATATCCTTGCAAGCTTCTTTAAGCATTTCATACCGCTGGATACCCGCAGCAGAGTCGTCGGGAAGCTTTTTGTGCGGCGGGACCGCCGTTGGGATAAAAAAAAGCTTATCCAGACCGAGCTGTTTTATTGCCGCGGCAGCCGCGCTCATATGGCCCGAATGCGGCGGATTGAACGTTCCTCCGAAAAAACCGATCTTCATTTTTTCGGAAGCTTGATAACGGGCGAGTCGGGATTTGCTTTATACAGTACGAACCTTGTCCCTATTACCTGCACTCCGTCCGCTCCTGTTTTTTCCGCCAGCTCTCTGCAGGCTTCGGAGGCGTCGAGCGGTGAGTTTTCAAGCACTCTGCACTTGACGAGTTCTCTCGCCTTGAGAGCCTCGGCGGTCTGTTTGACGATGTTTTCGCCGATCCCGCCTTTGCCGATATGCACTATGGTTTCCTCGCTGTTCGCAAGGGATCTGAGAAAGGCTCTTTGTTTACTTGTCAGCATCGTTCATGTACTCCGTCAGCTTTTTTTTCAATGCGGTCAAAGCGGCCGCCCTGTGGGAAACGGCATTTTTTTCATCCGGGCTCAGCTCGGACATCATCCTTCCGTCGGGCATCATAAATACCGGATCATATCCGAAACCCCCGCTGCCCCGCGGAGCATGCGCAATACTTCCCCGGCATTCTCCGCATGCCGTGATCACATCTCCGTTCGGAAAAACCGCAGCCGCATATGAGACGAATTTCGCGCTTCTTTGTTTCACATCTCTCATATTTTCGAGAAGAAGAAGGTATCTCGCCTCGTCACTGTCGTTATGATCGCCGGTATACCTCGCGCTGCGCACGCCCGGCGCGCCTCCGAGCGCATCGACGACCAGCCCGGAATCATCCGCGAGCGCCGGCAGTCCCGACGCCTCCATGACCGCTCTTGCCTTTATGACGGCGTTTTCCTCAAAAGTCTCTCCCGTCTCTTCGGGATCTACGGTCACTCCCGCCTCTTCCCGGGAAATGATCTCCACTCCTTCGGCGGAGAGTATCGCGCGCAGCTCGAGAAGCTTTTTGGGGTTTTGACTTGCAAGTACGAATTTCATTCCAACAGCGCCTTTACAAAATCTCCGGCGTCGAAATCCAACAGATCGTCCGTCTTTTCTCCCACGCCTATGAGCTTGACCGGGATACCGAGCTCCGACGCCACCGCAAAGACGATCCCGCCTCTTGCGGTGCCGTCAAGCTTTGTCAGAACTATGCCCGTTATTCCAACCGCCTCTCCGAACTGTTTTGCCTGGATAAGACCGTTCTGTCCGGTAGCGGCGTCTATAACAAGAAGATTTTCGCGGCACGCACCCGGAAGCTCACGGTCGATTATACGGCTGATCTTTCCGAGCTCGTTCATGAGGTTGGTTTTGTTATGCAGACGTCCGGCCGTGTCGCATATTATTATATCCGTTCCTCTCGCCTTCGCCGCGGAGATACCGTCATATATGACCGCTCCCGGGTCGGAGCCCTCCGCGTGTTTTACGATTTCCGCGCCGGAACGCTCCGCCCAAATGGTCAGCTGCTCCGCCGCCGCTGCCCGGAAGGTATCTCCGGCGCATAAAAG
>JAGDDB010000313.1 GCA_017958265.1 Oscillospiraceae bacterium
ATCCGTGCTGCCCGGCGGCGACACGGTGATCTCCACCGGCGACGGGAAGGGATATATCACAAGGTATACCTTTTCCGAATGAGCTTTCCCCCGCCGCGCCCCGGAGCGCGGCATGACCCGCGCAGGCGAAAGGAGCGTCACAGGAAATCTGCGGCGCTCCTTTTTATTCGCTCGGGATTTATGATTTGAATATCTGAAGGATATCGTCGAGGGGATCTCTATCGTCTTCCTTCGGCTCCTCGCGCTTCTCTTCGGCACGCTCGTCCGAATGCGCCTTGCCGGGTCTGCCGTCGTCAAAACCGGTGGCAATGACTATAACTCTGATCTCATCCTCCAGGGACTCGTCAAACGCCGCGCCGAAGATGATGTTGGCGTCGGGATGGGCGGCCGCCTCCACAAGGCCCGCCGCTATATCCACTTCCTCCAGGCCCATATCGGTGGAGCCGGTAATGCTCACCAGCACGCCTCTGGCGCCGTCTATAGAGGTCTCCATGAGCGGGCTGGCAATGGCGGCCCTGGTGGCCTCCTCCGCCTTGTTCTTGCCCGTCGCGCGGCCTACGCCCATGTGAGCGTAGCCGGCGTCTTTCATAATGGTGGTCACGTCGGCAAAGTCGAGGTTGATAAAGCCGGTGTTCTTAATAAGGTCGGAAATGCTCGTCACCGCCTGGAACAGCACGTCGTCCGCTACGGAGAAGGCGTTGAGCATGGTGATCTTCTGATCGGTGGCGTACCTCAGCCTGTCGTTGGGGATGACCAGCAGAGCGTCCACCTTGCCCAGCAGCTCCTTTATGCCGGCCTCGGCCTGCTGCATGCGGCGTCTGCCCTCAAAATTGAAGGGCTTGGTCACAACGCCCACGGTAAGCACACCCTGCTCGCGGGCGATATCGGCTATCACCGGAGCCGCTCCGGTGCCGGTGCCGCCGCCCATACCGGCGGTAAGGAACATCATATCGGTCTCCTCGAAGGCCTTGACGATGTTGTTTCTGTCCTCCTCGGCGGATTTTCTGCCGACCTCGGGATCGGAGCCCGCGCCCTGACCGTGGGTAAGCTTCTCGCCTATCTGGAGCTTCTGATCGGCCATGGATACGGAAAGCACCTGCCTGTCCGTATTGATGGCCACGAACTCCACACCCTTGGTGCCCTGTTCGATCATGTTGTTGACGACGTTGTTGCCGGCGCCGCCGACGCCGACTACTTTTATGTTAACTATGTTATCGGGTCCCGACTCAAGAGTGTATGGCATAGCTGCTTCCTCCAATTTACTATCATATCTTTCTTATGATTTTATATCGAAATCAAAGGCAGGTCAATAGGATTTTAATAAAAAAATACCGCAGCTCCCCGGGACGGGCGCCCGGGCCAACGCAAAACGCCGGCAAAGCACGAAAGGCTTTGCCGGCGTCAAGTTGTCGGCAAAGTCCCATGGACTTCGCCGACAAAAAGGATGCACTGCGCTTCGCGCACTCGCATAAGCTCGCACGCGCGCTCCGTGGGAGGTATTTTTGCCGAAAAAAAGGGTTTCCGGCAATAAAATTCATTTAAGCTCAAAATCGAAGTCCAACGAAGTGAGTTCGATTTTGAGAGGAAGGGCAACGGAGCAATACATAGTTTTCGCTGCATGGCAGCGAAAACGGCGTG
>JAGDDB010000314.1 GCA_017958265.1 Oscillospiraceae bacterium
GAACCTCTACAATTGAATATTTCGTCAAGTTCTCTCCATCAGTTCTCTCCTTTTTCCGAGGTCTGTTTTTTAGATAAAATCTTCGAGCGGTATCGAAGTGGTCATAACGGTCCTGACTCGAAATCAGGTGTAGGGCAACCTACCGTGGGTTCGAATCCCACCCGCTCCGCCAATACAAAGGGGATGCCATGGGCATCCTTTTTGTATTGGCAAAGATATTGTGGGATTCGAAGGGCGTTAAGAAAATGCGAAGCATTTTTAGCCCCGGCTTTTTCGTCAAAGGCCGAATGCGAGCGGTCGAGCGAGCATGAGTGCCGATTTGCGAAAAAGGAATCCCACCCGCTCCGCCACAAATACAGACTCCTGCATCGCAGGAGTCTGTATTTTCTTGAATAACATATTTGAACCCTCGAATTTGCAAAGCAAATTCTAAGCGCTGCGTAAATTAGCCCTTATGTAATCATCTCCTCGCAGCGCGGGGTTCGTAAATCCCTGCTTCTCCGCCAAACCAATCAGTACTCAGAAGTTTTGCCACCTCATACGGGGTGACAATTCTTGTTGTAATGTATAGAAACACCGTGCTCAGTATGGTAGAAAAAACTATTTATATGATAACATAGTTATGGTTCCGTTTTTTGCGGTGTTTTGCTTATCGAGTGAAATTTATACCGCTGCAAATATCGTAAATTATACCTCAGGTATAAAAATTATTTTATTTTTAGTATAAACGGTGTGTTCACTCAATATGTGGCAACAATTATAATGATATTATAAAAGCAAAGGAGAAAAGAGGATGCAGATCGGACTTTCGGGCAATATCCGCGCGCTGCGCAAGGAACGGAGGCTGACGCAGGAGCAGCTTGCCGAGGTGCTCGGTGTGACCGTCGGCGCGGTTCACAAATGGGAATCGGGACTGAACATGCCGGACATACTGCTGCTCATAAGGATGGCGGATTTCTTCGACACTTCGGTGGACGCGCTTTTAGGCTATCGGATGAACGACAACCGCCTTGAGACGATGGAACAGCGCCTGCGTGAATACCGCCGAAAAAAGGATCGCGAAGGGCTCGCGGAAGCGGAAAAGGCGCTGAAGAAATATCACTATTCCTTCCGTATCGTTTACCAATGCGCCCTCCTTTACAGCGGTTTCGGCTTTGAGAGCGGGGACCGTGCGCTGCTCCGGCGTGCGCTTGAGCTGTTTGAGCGGTCCCGTATGCTACTCGGGCAGAACGGGGATCCCGAGATCGGCGATCAGACGATCTGCGGAAAGATCGCGCGCGTATATCTGGCTGTGGACGAGACCGAAAAGGGCGTCGAGCTTTTGAAAAAGTCCAATGCCGGCGGGCTTTTTGACCACGATATAGGCCATATCCTCGCCGTGTGCAAGAGGACCGATGAGGCAGCGCCCTATCTTTCAAAGGCGTTCACAAGCATATTCACGCAGCTCTGCGATACAGTCATCGGCTGCATGAACGTGTTCACGCAGCGAGGCGACTACGCTTCCGCGGAGGCGATACTCAGTTGGGCCGTCGACGTGTTTTCGGGACTGCGCAAGGGCTCAAAGCCAAATTACCTCGATAAGGTCTGCAGCATACTGCTGACGGCGCGTGCCGGCACGCAGCTGCTTGAGGGCAAGGACGAAGAGGCGCTCGCTTCGCTCTTAAGCGCGAAGACGCTTGCCGCGTTCTTCGACGCTAAGCCCAGCTACGAGGCGGCCGACATCCGCTTTGTAGACCGCGTCGGGGACGTAAGCGCATACGACGACGTCGGCGCGACGGCGGCGCAGGCCGTTGAGAACGTCGCAAAGGGCTCCGGCATAGATGCGCTCGCCTCGCTGTGGGAAAGCGTTTCAGCCGAAGAAAACACGGACGATACGAAATAAAGGTTTATAAAGTATTATTGGACAGACGAAAGGAGTCAACCATGGATAAGAACGCGATGATGAAAAAATTGACCCGCGAAGCCTTTGAAAAGGGAGCTTTCTCGGGGAGCTGGCTGTATGCCGAGAACGGTGAGATAGTGTCGAAGGGCGCGATCGGCTTTTGCGACCCCGCGGGCGTTATACCCGTTCGAGAGGATACGCTCTTTGATATCGGCTCGGTCAGCAAGCCGATGACGGCGACCGCGATCATGCTGCTTGTGCGTGACGGACTGCTCACACTCGACGACGCGATCACGGATCACTTCCCTGAGATCCCGTACACGGGCGTGAAGATCAGGCATCTTCTGACCCACACGAGCGGACTTCCGGATTATATCCCGTATTTTATGAGTCTCATCACCGAGGGCGGTGGGATACCGGACAACAGCGCTGTGCTGCCCTTCCTTAAGGACTGCGGCGAACCGGCGCATTTCGCGCCGGGCGACGGCTGGGAATACTGCAACACCGGCTACGCCCTTCTTGCCATGCTCACCGAGAAGCTCTCGGGCATGCCGTTTTCAGAGTTCCTCAAAAAGCGCGTATTCGAGCCCTCCGGCATGACAAATACCCTGCTTATTCACCGCATCAAGGACGGTCTCACGATCGAAAACCTCGCTCTCGGGCAGGTCTTCGAGGATGGGGAATGGAAGCTTGCCGAGCAGTCTAGGTGGAAGGACGTCGTCGCCGGTATGGACGGCACGGACGGCGCGGGCTACGTCAAGAGCAGCATACTCGACCTGTATGCTTGGGACAGGGCGCTGCGCTCATGTTCGCTGCTCACGGAGGAAGAACAGGAAACGATGACCGAGCCCGTGCGCCTCAATAACGGCGAGATCGGCAACGGCTACGGCTTCGGCTGGGGGCTCATGCCCGATGACGACGGGAATATCGTTGCGTTCCACACCGGGTATCTGCCCGGCTACACCGCCCTTATCAAGCGTTGGCTCGATCGGGACGCCGTGCTCATCACCCTCTGCGACCGCGATCATACGGACGCGCGGGCGTACAACGGCTTTGTGACCGGTCTGGACGCGATCATCAGCGGAGAGGAGCCCAAGCCCCTGATCGCGCTTGAGGATATCGCGATATCGGAGCCCGACCGTACGAACTGGGAGAGCTTCTGCGGCAGATACGAGATGAACGACGAGGACCTCATGATAGAGGAGGTCATGCTGAAGGACGGTGAACTCTTCGCGTCGGTGCTTGACGACCTTGGCGGCAAAGAGATCGTCAAGCTTTACCCCCTCGGCGATAACGTATTCGGCAGGAAAGCCGGCATGGCAAAGCTCACGTTCCGAGAGGGCGTGATGATGATCAACGATCTGCCCTGCAAAAAGCTGTGAGATACATCAGCAGGCACGGTTATCCGCCTGCGCCTTTTGAGATCTTTGAGAAAGTCTGCAACGTCATCCCGGAGCAAACAGAGGATTTCAAAAAGTATAGTGATCGATCCTTCTCCGGGTCTGCATAGCCGGAAGCAAATTACAAATGAGGCAACTCAAAAGGTTTCCCGGAATAGCGGAAAGATCAAAAAAACTATTGAGAAGGACGAAACAACTGTTCTCCTGTGAAACCATCGGATCAATGTGCGCTTTACGGAATCTGATGATTACCCCGAGTCTGTTGAAACAGCATTCTTCAGGCAACACAAAGGGTCATCCATCGGATGGCCCTTTGTGTTGGCGCGTTTAAAACGAAGGGATTTGAAGGGCGGAACAGCAAACCATCCGGTGGACCGATTTCCGCACGGATCTGGGCTATGTCTATATCAATCACAAGATCCAGGAGGGCTATGTGGATCTCACATTCCCGAAAGCGTCCGACAAGATCGATCGGGTAAAAATCATCGCAGAGTGGGCAAGACAGCATAAGATATCTGATGCTGCCGTTATAAAGGCCAAAAAGTCGGCAATGATCCGTATCCATGTACCGAAGCTTAGCATACTCAAAGGATTCGAGTCAGTTGATAAAGAAGAGCTCGATAAATGCTTTGACGCAATAAAAGAATTGACCGATTTTGCAAATATGGTCGAGATGACGAATTCGATTGCCTCCAAATGATAACGCGTTAGATTATTGAGAAGGGAGCCATGACCATGAACAAAGAAAACCTCAGCAAGCTGATAAAACAATA
>JAGDDB010000315.1 GCA_017958265.1 Oscillospiraceae bacterium
GGAGCACGCCGACGGCGGCTCCCCGACTTCTTGAAAAAACAAAAATCCCCGTCTCGCTTTGAGACGGGGACATAAAATACCCGCGGTACCACTCAAATTGCACGGCTCGCGCCGTACCACTCTCAGGCTCTATCAAGCCCTTCGCTCTAACGCGGCTTCACGGGAACGCTCTACTCGCAAACGCTTTCTTCGCTCCGGCTCGGAAACGACCTGCCTATGGCGCCCGCCGCTGCCGGCTCGCACCGCCCGCCGGCTCTCTGAAACAGCTTGCGCCTGACCCTTTTCGTCATCGCCTTTGATATTCGATTGCCAGTAATATTAGCACAGCATTTTTTATTTGTCAAGCGCGTGCGGCGCAAAGAAACGCCCTGCGGGCTTTGACGTCCGCAGGGCGTTGTAATACGCTTGAGAAGAAAACTGCCGCCGGCCGATCATCTCCGATACGGGACGGTCTCGCCCGTATCTGTCTGCCCGGTAAGGTTTCCCGCGGCGTCGAACGTATAGCGGAACACCTTGCAGGAGCCGCCGATCGTAAACGAGCTTGTAGCCGGAGAGAAGAAGGTCGACACTACGCTCTCGACGTTCCACTCCAGCAGGCCCGAGGCATTCACGGACAGCTCGCCGCCCAATGATCCCTTCACGGAATAGAAAGCCTTCGGAAGCCCTCCATCCGGCTCGCACATGAGCAGGACCGCCGTATAATTCTCCCGCACGAGCGGAGTCAGCTCTTCATCGGAAATACTCCAGCTTTCTTTTGAAAAAATATAATCCAGCACGTTCGCGATCTCGTGTCTTCCGCCTTCATCGTTTTGCTTTGGAACGGAATACGCCGAAAGGTAGATCTCTCCTCCGAATTCCTCCAGGTCCGTGATATAGTATTCGCAGTCGTCCGCTTCATAGGAAAAACTGTCAGTCACCCGTCCCTCACGATCCATCCTGTACAGAAGCGCGGTATCGCGTGACGTCAGATTTCCGAGCTGGACGATATATCCGTCTCCCAGGTGCGCCGCATTCCAAATGCCCAGATTGCCCACTTCCGTTTTATTGAAGCTCAGTTCGTTTCCTTCGGCGTCATAACGGCTGAGACACAGGTACCGCACATCTCCTCTGCTGATCACTGCCCACGTACCGTCCCCGTCGCTCAATACGGACGCAACGTACTCGTGTTTGAAACCGTGCTCGAGGCGCCGCTGCCACGTTACGGTCCCCCCGCTGTCCGTGAGGGCTATCCATCCGTAAACCGTATCGGCAGAGTACCGCGTTTCGTTCCATCCCCAAACGGCCGTGGCGTTTTCTGCAAACGCATAGCCTTCTATATAAAAATCCTTGAATTCCGCGCTCCAAAGCATTTCCCCGTCCCGATAGCATTCGAGTACGCTCTTATCCAGAACGTCGAAGCCCTTCTGCGGATCGTGAACATACCGCCAATCGATACGGCAGCTGATCCCCTTTTCTGATATCGAGTTCATCCGGACGTTTTTATCCCAAAGCGCGGCGAGCTCTTCAGGCGTCGGTTCGTCCTGCTGTATCTCCCAGCCGGGAAC
>JAGDDB010000316.1 GCA_017958265.1 Oscillospiraceae bacterium
GGAAATTCCGAATACAAAAACTCAGCCACCACAAAACCGAGTATGGAATCGCCCAAAAACTCCAGCCGCTCATTGCAGGCCGAGTGTCCCAGCGAATGCTCGTTTGCATAAGAGCTGTGCGTCAGCGCCGTTTTCAGCAGAGCTTCGTTTTTGAATTTGTAATCGATCTTTTCCTGCAGCTGTTTCATTCCGCATCCGCCATAATCAGCCTGATATCCTCAAGGCTTGCGTTTATTTCGTCGATCATATCGGAAGAACCGGCTTTAGCAGCCTGCGCGATCGCGCTTTTGATCCCGTTGGCTTTGCTCGAGCCGTGCGCCTTAATTACGGGACGGGTGATACCGAGGAAAATGCTGCCTCCGACTTCTTCGTAATCCATGGCCTTTTTGAGCGAATAAATATCCTTTTTCAGCACAAGCGCGGACAGTTTGTTTTTCAGGCTCTTTAAAAACAGTTTTTTGAGCTGCCCGACTATATACAGTCCCATGCCTTCCATGGCTTTGAGAAGGATATTTCCGGAAAAGCCGTCGGCCACTATCACGTCCGCCTTGCCCATCATCACATCCCGCGCCTCGATATTGCCCGCAAAATTGATTTTTCCGTTCTCCGAAGCGATCTTCAGAAGGCGGTAGGTTTCCTGATGCAGCGCGGTCCCTTTGCTTTCCTCGGCGCCTATGTTAAGGAGCGCCACCCTCGGATTTTTACATTCCAATACGCATTTTGCGTAAACGGAACCCATAAAAGCGAATTGAACAAGGTATTCGGCGCTGCATTCGGTATTTGCGCCGCTGTCGACAAGTATGCAGCCGCCGTGTTCATTGGGTATGATGGGCGCGAGGGCCGCTCTTCTGATCCCCCGAATACGTTTGACGGTCAGCGTGGCGCCCGAAAGGAGCGCGCCGGTGCTCCCCGCGGACACGGCCGCGTCCGCCTCGCCGTCGCGCAGCATGTTCAGCATGACGGACATGGAAGAATCCTTTTTTTCCCTTACCGCTTTTGCCGGATCGTCTTCCATGGTAATGACCTGAGCGGCATTGGCGATTTCCACCCCCTTCGGCAGATTGCCCATGCCCATTTTCTCCATGCAGCGAAGTATCTCCTCGGTGCTGCCCACCAGCACCACGTCCACCCCGAGCTCCTCCGCGGCCGCAAAAGCACCTTTAATTATCTCCATAGGCGCGTTATCGCCGCCCATGGCGTCAACAGCTATCCTCACAGCCTGTCCTCCGTTCCGTCTATCAGTTCAAGGGCTCTCCTGGCCAATTCCGCGTTTTTGTTTCTTTTACCGCGGATTTTTACGTCAAGAGGTTCAATGATCCCGAAATTGATATTCATTGGTTGAAAGTCCGTTACGCTTTCGTCGCTTATATACGCGGCAAGGGCGCCGATCGCGGTCTTCCGCGTGAAATCGATCGCTTCCCTGCCCTGCAGTTCCCGCGCCGTCTGCAGTCCGCACAGCAGCCCGGACGCCGCGGATTCCACATATCCCTCAACGCCCGTCATCTGCCCGGCAAAACGAATTCTGGGGCAGCTTTTAAGCCTGTACCGGTCATCCAGCAGGCGGGGAGAGTCCAGATAAGTATTTCTGTGCATAACGCCGAAGCGAACAAGTTCGGCGTTTTCAAGAGAAGGTATCATCGAAAATACGCGCTTCTGCTCGCCGAAGGTGAGATGAGTCTGAAACCCGACGATATTATAAAGCGTACCTTCCCTGTTATCGCGCCTGAGCTGCACCACGGCGTAAGGCTCACGTCCGGTGCGCGGATCCCTTATCCCGCGAGGCTTCAGCGGACCGTAACGCATGGTGTCCTCGCCCCGGCGCGCCATTACCTCTATGGGCATACATCCTTCAAAAACTCCGCTGTCCTCAAAGCCGTGCACATGAGCCTCTTCCGCGCCGACGAGCTCGGCGCGAAAAGCCGTATACTCTTCTTTCGACATGGGACAGTTGATGTAATCGGCCGAGCCCTTATCATAGCGCGACGCGAAAAAGGCCCTGTCCATATCGATGCTGTCCATGGTGACTATGGGCGCTGCCGCGTCAAAAAAATGAAGGCTCCTGACCGATCCGAAAAGGGCGCCGAGCTGATTTGCCAGCGCATCCGAAGTAAGCGGTCCCGTGGCGATAATGACCGTGCCGTCGGGAACGGCGTCGGCCTCCCGTGATACCACGGAAATATTCTCATGGGAGCGAACAGCCTCGGTCACGGTCTCGGCGAAACCGTTTCTGTCCACGGCAAGCGCACTGCCCGCCTCTATTCTGTTTCTGTCGGCGGCCGTCATGATAAGTGAACCCAAACGCCGCATTTCCTCTTTAAGAAGCCCAACCGCATTTGTCAGTTCCGCGCTTCTGAGAGAATTTGAGCATACAAGCTCGGCAAACGCGGGACTGCTGTGCGCCGGGGTCATCTTGAGCGGCTTCATTTCCACAAGGCGAACATTGACGCCGCGTTGGGCAAGCTGCCATGACGCCTCGCAGCCGGCAAGCCCGGCGCCTATTACCGTCACGGTTTCCGCGCCGCACTCCCTGCTCACTTTCCGGCCTCCTCTTTTTTCTTTTTGCCTCCGGCGCCTTCCTCTGCAGTCTTTTTCCTGTATCCTCTGTTTTCCTCCGGCACAAACCTGGAGCAGCTTTCGTTGATGCAGAACGGGCGCTTATATCCCTTACCGGATTTTTTGAACATCGTATGTCCGCATTCCGGGCAGTTGTCCTTCGTCGGCACATCCCAGGTCATAAAGCCGCATTCGGCGCCTTTTTCGCACGCGTAGTAGGCATATCCTTTTTTTGACGTGCGCTTAAGGATCCTTCCCCCGCACTTCGGACATTTCCCCGGCATTTCGATCACCAGAGGCATGGTAAAGGTACAGTTCGGATAATCCGGGCAGGCAAGAAAGCGCCCGAACCTTCCCGTCTTGACAACAAGGTTTTTTCCGCAGTTGGGACATATCTCATCCGACACCTCGGGCGGTATCCTGATCCTTACGCCCTCGGTATCCTTTACGGCCTTATCGAGAGTTTTTTCAAAGCTGCCGTAAAAATCTCCCAGCACGTCCTTCCAATTCCGTTTGCCTTCCTCGATCTCATCAAGGTTTTCTTCCATCCGCGCGGTAAACGTCGGATTGGCTATATCGCTGAATCGCTCGCACATGAATTCCGTAACGACTTCGCCGAGGTTCGTGGGACGGAGATTTTTGCCTTCTTTTACGACATATTCTCTGTCCATGATCGTAGAAACGGTGGGCGCGTATGTGCTGGGCCTGCCTATACCCTTCTCCTTCATCGCTCCTATGAGCGTGTCCTCGGTATATCTGGCGGGAGGCTGAGTATATTTCTGTTCCTTTACCAGCTTGTCAAGCTCAAGCTTGTATCCTTCTTCGAGCTGCGGCAGCTCGGAAGCGCTCTCTTCCTCCGCCGAGCCGTTGTCGTACACCTTTGTGAATCCGGCAAACTTCATGACAGAGTTCGAGAATTTAAATACATACCCCGCGGAAACTATATCAGCGCTCACGCTGTCGTAAACCGCCGCGGCCATCTGGCTCGCCATAAAACGGCTCCAGATCAGTTTATAAAGACGGTACTGCTCGCTGCTGAGGTCCCCTTTGATTTTTTCGGGAACAAGATAAACATTGCTCGGGCGTATCGCTTCGTGCGCGTCCTGCGCGCCTTTCGCGGTTTTGAAGCTCCTTGCTCTCGGCGGATAGTATTCCCGGCCGTAGTTGTCGATTATGAAATTCCTTGCGGCGGATGAAGCTTCTTCGGACACTCTCAGGCTGTCCGTCCTCATGTATGTTATAAGGCCAACTGACCCTTCTCCGCTTATCTCTATGCCCTCATAAAGCTGCTGAGCGACGGACATGGTGCGGCGAGGCGTCATATTGAGCCTGCGTGAGGCCTCCTGCTGCAGTGAGGACGTTATAAAGGGCGCGGACGGAGACCGCTGCTTGTCGGCGCGTTTGAGTTCCGAGATGACAAAGTCGGAATGACTTACCGCCGAGATGACCTTTTCCACGTCCTCGGCGCAGTGAAGCTCCGTTTTTTTATTGCCCGAACCGTAAAAATGCGCGGTGATGCTCCCGCCGTCGGCGCATTTCAAAACAGCGTCCAAAAGCCAGTACTCTTCCGGCGTAAACGCGCGTATCTCATTTTCTCTGTCCACCACCATGCGCGTCACGGCAGACTGCACTCTGCCCGCCGAAAGACCGCGCTTGATCTTGCTCCAGAGGAGAGGACTCAGCTTATATCCCACTATTCTGTCAAGCACACGCCGCGCCTGCTGGGCGTCCACCAGGTTCTGATCTATCGAGCGGGGATTTGTTATGCTTTCGCAGACCACCTTTTTCGTGATCTCGTTGAACGTTACCCGAAGGGTCTTTTTCTCGGGGAGCTCAAGTATTTCTTTGAGATGCCATGAAATGGCCTCTCCCTCGCGGTCCGGGTCGGTGGCCAAATAGACCATACTGCTTTTCGCGGCGTCTTTTTTCAGGTTTTCGATTATCTCTTCTTTGCCCTTTATCGGTTTATACTCCGGGACGAACCCGCCTTCGATATCGACTCCGAGCTTGCTTTTCGGCAGATCTCTGAGATGTCCCCACGACGCCGTGACCTTATATCCCGTTCCGAGATATTTTTCTATTGTTTTTGCCTTGGCAGGCGACTCCACTATAACCAGTGCCTTTGCCATACGTTTTCCCCTTATTGTGTTGTAAACTCATATCGGCCGTCCGGCAGGGCGGAGATGAGGCCTCTGACGGTCATCATCGTAAGCCTGCTCAGCACGGCTTGGGCGTCCCCGCCGGTTTCGGCGATAAGCTGGTCGGCATAATTTCTGCCCTCCGCGATCGCGGCAAGAATTCTGTTTTCCAGCTCGTCGTTCCCTGCGGGAACATTATTTAAGCCAATATATTCCAGGCTTTTTTTCTTGTCAACATCTTTTTTTGTTTCAAAACCGACATCGGGCGCGATCTCACGGTCGTCATACCCGGGTTTTAAAGCATATCTTTCCCTGTACTCTTCTATGATATCCTCCGCCCCGAATATAAGCTGAGCCCCGTCGCGTATGAGCATGTCGGAGCCCCTGAAGCCCGGATCGTCTATCCTTCCGGGCACGACAAACACATCTCTGCCCTGTTCGGCGGCATATGCCGCGGTGATGAGCGCTCCGCTTTTTTCCGGCGCCTGTATCACGGCCACACCGAGCGAAAGCCCGCTGATTATTCTGTTTCTTCTCGCGAAGGACGCTTTGACCGTTTTGTGACCCGGAGGATATTCGCTGACCAAAGCTCCGCAGTTTTCTATGCGCTTAAAAAGGCCTGCGTTGTGCGCAGGGTATATCACGTCGATCGCGGTCCCGAGAACGGCGATCACCGTTCCTCCGTTTTCAAGCGCCGCGGAAGCGGCCGCAGAGTCTATTCCCTCGGCGGCTCCCGTCACCGTAACCGCCCCGGCGAGCGCAAGCTTTGAGGCTATGTCGGAGGCCGCCTTCAAGCCGTATCGTCCGGCGCGCCGCGTGCCCACGGCGCCTATACACAGGCTCGAATCCACATCCGGAAGCCTGCCTTTCACATAAAGCACGAGAGGAGGATCGTAAATATTTCACAGTCGTTCGGGATATTCCGCATCGTCGTAGCATAAAAGACGTATGCCCGCTTCGCTGCAGCGGGATGATATTTTCACGGCCTCGGAAAGATCGGTCCCGCCTTGCGGACCGGAGCGGCCGTCCGAATTGAATTCACTGCCGCTCTCCGCTCGGCTCACCGCCGCTTCGTATGCCCTCTCCGCACTGCCGTATTGCCTGTAATATTTTACCGCGGCAGACGCGCTCAGGCCCTTCAGCATCGAAAGCCGCAGCCAATACAGCTCATCAGCCATTTTCCCGCTCCGTTCTTTCGCGCGTCTTTTTCAAGTTTCCCGAATAAGATATCCACATCAGCACCGCCGCGGCGGCCGCCGCATTGAGCGATTCGCTCCCGCTCTCCATGGGTATCTTTATGATCCCGTCCGCTTCGGCCGTCAGCTTTTCGGAAAGTCCGTGTCCCTCGTTGCCTACAGCGAGAACATACTCGTCCGGGAACTCGAAATCAAGGGCGGTCCGGGCGGTATCGCTCAATGCCGCGGCATACAGCGGCAAGGGGCATTTGCCCTCGGGAGCGGCATATATATTAAGCGAAAAAACAGCGCCCATGGACGCCCTCACGCTCTTGGGATTATAAGGATCGGCGCATTCCCCGGCAAGTATCACTCCGTCCATGCCGAAAGCCCGCGCAGTGCGCATTATTGTCCCCACATTACCCGGATCCTGCATATTTTCAAGCATTATCAGCCTGCCCCGCAGCTCGCTTTTCTCACGTCCCACGGCGCAGCTGAATATAAGTTCGGGGGCGTTTTTCATCGGTGATACATATTCCAGCAGTTCCCGCGAGACCGCGTGCGCGCCTTCCGGGAACGGCTCAAACCCCGGCGCGGCTATCACACTGCGAATCTCCGCGCCCGAGGCGCGGGCTTCGTCATACAGCTTGACTCCCTGGCAGAGGAATTCCCCGCTTCTGCGGCGGTAATCCCCGTCCGTTCCGAGTTTTCTGAGATGAGCGATGAGCTTGTTCTGTCTGCTTTTTATAATATCCATTGCTTTTACCGTTCTTCGCAAAGTAATCTCCGATGGGATACGGTTCCTCTGCCGCAGTGCCCGGATCGCTTTTCCGCGGGGCTTCGTGCCCCGTTTTTAAATCTTATCATTATGAATAATCGTTGGCAACTCATTTTTTGATAGCCGTATCATAACGGTTTTCCCCTATTATTATTTAAACCGTTGACGTAGACATATCATTGATGCTAAACTTATAAAAAAACGAAATGAGAAGGAGCAAAAAATGTTCGGAACAAATGAAAAATTTGATCTAACCCATGCTGTCTACGCACGCTCCGGGTCGGCCTATTACATAATCGAAAATTACTACACCCATTTGCTCCAGCTTTCCACGTATAAACC
>JAGDDB010000317.1 GCA_017958265.1 Oscillospiraceae bacterium
ATAACGATCATGACAACAGGAATACGGGGGCTTCGGCCCTTAACGCGGAGTTCGCCTGCCCGACCGAGCCCTGCTTTGCGCTGAGTGAGCATATCGAGCTGCGCAGCCGTGAGGACATCGAGGCGCTGTGCGGTGTGATAGGGGTCCGGGACGGACAGGAGGCCGCGCGCTGGCTGCTTGAGCCGGAAAATCTGAAAATGATCCTGCTTGCGATACCGAAGGCGGATTTTCTGCTGTTTCGCAGAGCCGCCGGAGAGACGTTCATAAACGATGAGGGCGTGGTACTGCCGCGGCATCGCAGCGCGCTGATGTTCTGTCTGATGACCGCCTTTAAAACCCGGCGGGGGATATTTATCACAGTCCCGACGGAGATCAAAAGGCTGTGGAGCGATCTGGACAGGCTCGGCTTCGGAGAATACAAGCTCAAGCGCGACGAGCTTGACGCCTTTGCGGCAGCCTGCGCCAAGCTGTACGGCGCTCTGACGCTTGACGAGCTGTGCGAGATATTCGCGCTGCGCTCCGAATACGGGAGCATTACCAAGCAGCAGGCTCTTTCCATGCTGGAAGGTCTTGACGACGGACAGGGCTATGTCATAGAAGACGGTTATGTGCTTCACCCTACTGCGCGTCCGGAGCTTGCCGGAGACTACATTTCGGTTAGGGCGGGAATTGAAAGATATCTGCCGGACCGCGAGAAGTTAGAGCGGCTGGGAGAGGGCGATTATTACGACATTTTCCGCGAGCTGGAGCTGTATAGGCTCAGCGTGGAGGACAGCATGGGCGAAAGCAGGGCCATGGCAATGGTCGACAGCCTGTATATGCTCCTGGCAAGCGAATTGTACGGCCCGTTCGTCCGAAGAGATTTCTTCGAGTGGTTTGGGCTGGAAGAAGACAGGCAGCTAACGGAAAAACTGAAAAGGAAGGTCAGGCAGTGGCGCCTGTACGGACATACGGCGGAAGAACTTGAAAAAAAGCGATAAAACAAATCAAACGCTGCGGGTGAGCATATTTTTGCTCACCCGCAGCTGCAATATTGATTAAGTCATAGGTATCGCCCGTCAAACAGGCCTTTCAGCTTCTGCGTGGTGGAACGGGCGCGTTCAAGGACGGCCCCGATATCGCCGAAAATGCTGTAAAGATCGTCAAGAGGATCCTTGCGGCGATTTTCATAGAGACCGCTTTTCCAATTTTCGCACACCGTTTCATAGCGCGAAAAGGCACGGCCGATACTGTCTTCCCATGAGATATACAGTTCTTTTGCAGCCGCTTCTCCGATACGCTTCATCTGCTCCGCCCCGTCTGCGGAACAAAGAGCGAGCAGCTTTTCCGTAAGGCACGGTACGTCTTTCTCTATGAGGATGCCGTTTCGCCCGTCCGTAACGCCTTCGGCTGCGCAGCTGTCCCGAACAAGTATGCTGCCGAGAGAGCAGGCCGCGGCTTCGCGCACGACAAGACCGTTGGTATCAAAAGTGGACGGGAAGAGCAGTATATCGGCGCGGCAGTACCAGGCCCTGAGATCATCGCGGTCCGAAACCGCGCCGACAAAAATGCATTCTTCAAGGCCGAGCTCGCCGGCGCGTTTCTCTATCTCTTCGCGGTCGCCGCCGTCGCCTATGAACACCATGCGGAAGGCCGCGCCCCTTTCCTTAAGGCAGGACAGGGAGTCAAGCATCAGATCGATGCCCTTATACCACATCAGGCGTCCGACAAAAAGGAATACGGGCAGGCCGGACGGAAGATCGTACGTGCCGGTGACCTCGGCGATCTTTTCGGGAGAAACCGTTCCGAGAGGAAGATCGACGCCGTTTTCCATTACGATGTAGTCGCCGCCGTAGCCGAGAGAGCGAAGATTATCGCCCGCGCCCCGGCTGACTACCCACACCTCGTCGCAGGCGGAAATGTTTTCAACAAGCATTTTGATGGCCATATCCTGCAGGAAATTGCCTTTTATGGCTCTGGCTATGTCGATATCGAATTTGGTGTGATAGGTGAACACGACCGGAGCATTGACTATCTCGAGCAGGCCCCGGGCAAGTATCGTGGAAGCCGCGGGGCAGTGGGAATGGATAAGGTCTATGCCCATGGCGTTGAATTTGCTCAGTATATCCGGGCTGAAGGGCATGCCGGCGCGGTAGCCGATAAAACGGGTGGTGTTGATGTTGGGATAGCGTATCACCGGAAAGGAATAATTGTCGGTCACGTCGGGATACTCCGGAACAGCCACGACGCTGCGGCCGTATTCGGAGTTGATGACCGAGGCGTAATTTAAAACCGCGTTTGCAACGCCGTCGATCAGCGGAGGAAAAGAATCGTTGCATAAGCATACGTTGAGCACGTTCATCTCTCCTTGAACATGTATGCCAAGCGGCGCCGCTCGGCATACTCATTCTATATCCTTTTCGACTTCTTGACAAGTCGGAACTTTTTCAGTAACATATCGTCAAAGCAGTTACGGGAGATGATGCTGAATGAAAAAACTGTTATGCGCCGTTTTGGCCATGCTGCTTTTAGCCGGCTGCGCATCGCGCGTGCCGCCGTTGAACGATATCGAGGAAAGCGCCGAACCCACAGCGACCGACAGCCGTCCTGCCGCGGACGATCCGCAGCAGGAACCGACGGAAGCGCCCGGATCCGGGACGGACGCGACTCCGGTCCCGACGGACGATGCTGCACGGGACGCGGAAAGCACGGGCGAGCCCGAGACGGATCAGACTCCGGCTCCGCAGACGCCCGACGCAACGGCGCCCGCTGCGCCGACAGTGACGCCTGCGCCGCCTTCCGCGCAGCCCCAGCCGGCCTCGGCCGAAGCCGATATCGGATTTAAAAGCTATGACGATATCGCCGTCGCGCTCGACGCGATAAAACTAAGCTCTTCTTTGTATGAATACTCGGGCTTCCGCGGCGGCTTCGCAAGCTTTGCCGTCAATGATGAAGCGGAGATGGTCCAGGCCGAAGAGATGCCTGCTGCGACGGCTGTCGGTGGCGGAGTCAAGGCCGATGCGGAATGGTCCGGCACCAATGTCCAGGTCGCCGGAGTTGACGAGGGCGACATAGTAAAGACGGACGGCACCAATATCTACATACTCAAGGGCAGCACCCTTGAGATCTACCGCGCGGCAGGCTCCAATACGCTTCGCCTTTCCCGCACGGAGCTTGACGTTCCTGCAAGCAGCGACAATTATCTGAAGACCGATAACGGATGGACTTCGGAAGGGTATTACAGCAATGCGCGAGAAATGTTCCTGTACGGCAATACCCTTGCGGTAGTATACGGAACAGAAGAATACAGCGAAAAATACGACGAGAGCGAAGGAAAATACTCGTATTCCAATAATCAGAGAACGGAAGTGCTGTATTACGACCTGAGCGTACCCGAAGCCCCGCTGCTAAAATCCAAAACGGGCCAGGACGGATATTACTGCTCCGGACGTATGTACGGGGGAGTGCTGTATATCGTGACCTCATACGGAGTATATGACTGGGTCTATGATGATCCCGGCAGCTTTGTGCCGAGCATATACAGAAGCGGTACCCCCGAGCTTATCGCGGTGGACAGTATAATCATGCTTCCCGACAGCGATGAAAGCCGCTATCTGGTAGTGAGCTCCAGCGATGCTGCCGAGGGAAACATGATCTCCTGCGAAGCGGTGCTGGGAGCAGGAAGCGCGCAAATGTATATGAACGAAAACTGCATATGCTTAGCGTCGTCGGAATGGGTGAATGAGGAACTGTCGGTATATACCGAGAGCGTGTATACGGTGAAAAATTATTTCAGCGGCTACCGCACCTCGCTCGTCCGCATAGGCCTGGAACAGGACGGCTCCATTACCACCGAGGCCAACGGCAAGGTCGACGGGCGTATAATCGGACAGTTTGCGATGGATGAAAAGGACGGCTTTTTCAGAATAGTCACCACCAATGAGCCGTACCGCTACACCACGTATACGGACGATGAATACGGCTTCGTGAATTATAAGTATCCCGAGGAACGCAGTCCTTCCTCTTCCGGACTTTATATACTCGATAAGAATATGGAGACGGTAGGCAGTCTTACCGGGCTCGGCGAGAACGAAACGGTATATTCCGTGCGCTTCGCCGGCGACACGGCATACTTCGTGACCTATCGTCAGACAGACCCTCTTTTTGCCGTGGACGTATCCGATCCGTATGAGCCCAAGCTTATGTCGGCCCTGAAGATACCGGGATTTTCGGAATATCTGCATCCCTACGGCGACGGGCTGCTTCTCGGCTTGGGAATGGGCTCGGATGATCCGGAGCAGACCTGGCAGGACCGCGTGAAGCTGAGCATGTTCGACGTATCGGATCCCTATGACGTAAGCGAGCTGTCCGTGCTGCTGCTTGACGCCTATTACACCCCGGCGCTCAGCGACCACCACGCAATACTCGTGGACAGCGAGAAAAACATAATCGGCTTTGCCACGGATACGGGATATGAGGTGTATAAGTACACCGATTCCGGCTTTGTCAGGCAGACGGTGATCGACCTGGGCGGCTATACATGGAATACGCGCAGCCTGTATATAGGCGACTCACTTTATATTATAACCGAAAACAAGATGCTTATAGTTTATATGGGCTCATGGTGGATCTCGAGAGAAATAGCGCTGATGTAAACTGAACTTCAGCAATGCCGAAACGAGGCCGCTGCAAAACTTCTGTTTTGCAGCGGCCTCGTTTTCTTGAAGATACGTTTACTGCCCCTCTTCGATGAGCCAGCCCTCGAGGCATACGCCGCAGGCGTCGTCGACCTTGCGCGCGAAAGCCTCGGGATGATCCCGCCGCCATCGGGCCCATTCTTCGTCGCTGACCTTTTCCACCTGGGCGAGGAAACCGCTCACGGCCATTCCCGTGGCGTTTTTGGAAGTAGTGGACGTGGGCGTGATGGTGTTTATCGCCCCGCCGCGGTCAAGCAGACCGGGTATGATGGGGTCGAGCCGCGAGCCGTGATCTACGTAACATACGCCGGGCATCAGCCTTTCCGTGACGTAGGCTCCGCACAGGACGATACCGCGCTCGTTGAATACCTTTACCACATCTCCGTGTTTTATGCCGCGCTTTTCGGCCTCGGAAGTATGCAGCCATACGGGCTCATACTGATATCCGTCAAAGGCGCGGATCTTCATGGTTTCGACTTCGCGGTTCCAAATGATGTCGTCGCACTGAGCGTGCATGCGCCAGCGGCCGTGATTTGACATGCAGAGCAGGGGATATTTCCCGGCGCGGGAAGAGCTGAGACGCTCATCGTGACTCGGGCCGCTTTCTATCCAGTGCGGGACGGGCGGACGCTCCGGATCATCCGGAGTAAATTCGGCGATCTGAGTGGAGTAGAATTCGAGCTTCCCGGTCGGAGTAGACAGAGGATTGTTCTCCGGGTCGCGGTAAAAGTCGATGAGACCTGCCGGGATGGCTTCATGCTCCTGCTGGGGCTTGCAGGGAACTACAAAAATTTTGCGCTTTCTGAATTCTTCCCAGCTCATGTATTCCTCACAGCCCGTGGCCTTGTAGAAGAAACGAACGCGCTCATCCTGGGTCATGCTGCCGGTATAAGCGTCGTAATACTCTTTCCCGAGCTTTTCGGCGACCTTGGCGCAGACATCGAAATCGCTGAGGCTTTCTCCCACCGGGGGGCAGCAGGGCTCGGCAAGATAAATGCTTGTGAAGGCCCCGCTTGACATGTCGTTGCCGAGATCGCTCATTTCATGTTTTGTCGCGACCGGGAAAATCAGATCGGCAAAGTAACAGTCGTTTTCCAGCCAAGGGTGCTGAGCGATAATGGTCTCTATGCTTTCGTCGCGGTAGGCGCGTATGCTGAGGTTGCCGTCGTTCCAGCAGGTGACCTGACAGGGCGCGTCCGTCCATATCATATGTACCCGGCTCAGCCCCTCGCGGGGGTACTGCATCTTTTCAAACTGATATTGCTGAGTGGGCAGACGTACGTTGCCCTCGCGGGGCTGCTGGCTGGATGAAAAGCACTGCAGCCCGCGCCACTCGGCGTGGCCGTTTATTATGGCCTCGTGGACCAGGCAGCGGGGAATGAACTGCTTGGGGGCGGGGAGCTGACGGAACAGCTCGATAAGCTCCGGCGCGCGTTCCTTCTGAGACTTGGTCAGCACAAAGCGATCCATGTTTATTTCGGGATCAACATCTCCGTCAACGGGGCGGAGGGGGTCGGCTATGGCGGTTATCTTGGGAACGAACTGACCCTGGAAGGGGATGGGGTAATCCCGGTTCCACAGGCTCCATTCTATCATTTTCGCCTGGTGTACGCCCGGCCTGCCCAGGCCCTGCATACCGAGGAGCATCACCTCGAGCCGGGCCGGCTCGGAGGAATATGGCCCGCGGATATACGGCCCGCCGTTGCCGTGGATTATGCTTGCCGTCTTTGCGGCCCAGTCGCGCGCGAGGGCCTTGATCGTCCATTGAGGTACGCCGCATTTTTCGCTCGCCCAAGCGGGAGTTTTCGCGGTGCCGTCCTCGCGGCCGAGACCATAGTCCTCAAATTTGTCAAAGCCGTAAGCGTGAGCGGCGATATATTCCTTGTCGTATAAACCCTCGGTCATCCAGACATAGGCTATGGCGAGCTGCAGCGCGGCGTCCGTATTCGGAAGAATGGGTATCCACTTGTCCGCGTGTATCGCCGCGCCGTAATTGAGGTCGGGGCAGATATACACGCTTTTGATGCCTATCTGAGTAAGCCAGCTGCACAGCCTGCCGGGAAGATGACTGACTACGCCGAGAGGAGTGGTCTCCGGGTCGCAGCCCCAAAAGAGCAGAAGATCGGAGTTTTTCGCAATATCGGGATAAAGATTTGCCTGAGGCGCCATTTCGCCTACGGGTTCACAGCCCCATACGTATTTCGCGCCCCAAAACCAGCCTTCCCAGCTGTCCATATTGCGCATTTGAAGGGTGTAACCGCCCATAAGGGACAAAAGACGGTTGGGGCAGCCGTGGCTGGGAGCCGTATTCTTGCCCTCACCGTGCATGTCGGCCTGGCACAGCACTGCCTCGCAGCCGTAGGTATCCTTGATGCGCACAAGCTCGTCAGCCGCGATCTGGGCGGCCTCATCCCAGGAAATGCGTATATAGCGGCTGACGCCGCGGTTTTGAGGATTGCGTTCGCCTTTCGGATCCCAATCGACGCGCTTGAGGGGATATCTTACACGGTTTTTTGAATATACCCTGCTTTTATAGCCGAGTCCGAAGGGAGTGACCGTAACGCGGTCGGGCGCGGAGAATACGCTGCCGTGGGCCTCTATGCGCCAGGGATTGCAGTTGGCGTCGGTGTATTCCTTGTCGTAGAAATACGGCCTTATGCGGGTTATGCGGCCGTCATTGGAGTCAACGAGGCACGGACCGCCGCTTTCCGGTCCCATAAGGCTGAAGCTGACGATGCTTTGACTGTCGGCTTGAAATTTATTCTTCATAAAACTGCTCCCGCAATATTGAGAAAGAAGATGAGTCAAAGAAATAACGCTTTTTAACTCCCGCAGTCGCCGCCGAAGGGGAGCGGCGGTGATCCGGCGCGTAAGTTGTGCATAGTTATACACATATATTATACAAGAAATGCTCTATCAAGTCAATCAAGAAGACTATTAAAAAAACAGGAAAAAGCGCGGAAGAGGTTTTATTCTTCCGCGCTTTAAAGCGATCGATGCCGGGTACAGGATCAGTAATTGGAGCCTCTGACCTCAAAATAGCTCTGAGGATGAGCGCACACGGGGCAGACGGCGGGGGCCTTCTTGCCTATGACAAGATGACCGCAGTTGCGGCATTCCCATATGGTCTCCTCGCTCTTTTCAAACACAGCCTGCATCTGGATGTTGCTCAGCAGAGCGCGATAACGCTCCTCGTGGGATTTTTCGATCATGCCGACCATTCTGAATTTCGCGGCGATGGCCTTGAAGCCTTCTTCTTCGGCCTCCTTGGCGAAACGGTCATACATATCGGTCCACTCGAAGTTCTCGCCGGCAGCGGCAGCGGAAAGGTTAGCGGAGGTGTCGCCGAGCTCGCCGAGCTCTTTGAACCACATTTTTGCGTGCTCCTTTTCGTTCGCTGCGGTCATTTCAAAGATCGCGGCTATCTGCTCATAGCCTTCCTTGCGGGCGACGGAAGCGAAATAGGTGTATTTATTCCTTGCCTGGGATTCTCCGGCAAAAGCCTCTCTGAGGTTTTTTTCGGTCTTTGAGCCTTTAAGTTCCATGATGCGTTCTCCTTATCCGTATTCTGAAAATAGTTTCTTCGGCTTGTCTTTAAATATTCTAACACAACTGCGGTGATTGTCAACTGTCGGGGAAGAGAGAATAGGCAGATTATAGGCGACTCTCGTCGCCTATACCGCGCGGCGCGCAGGATTTGCATTTTAAGAGAATAAAACTTGATTTCTTATCAGCCCTGCAAACAAACCGGGGATTTATCAATGGTATCTTACAAAACGAGGGCCTTCTTCGCCGACGACTCCGGCCGGGACGAAACGGCATTTTTCAAGCACATGCTGCGAAGCATGATTATCGGGCTCCGTTTCAGCCTCCACACGAGTCACATCCGGTTGCCGCAGTGCCCACATCACTGCCGCATTGACGGCTTCCGTTGCATAGCCTTGTCCTTGATGCGCTTCTTCAATGCCGTATCCTATCTCAACCGAGCCATCATTGTTTAATCCCTTAAAGGACAGATCTCCCACATGCGTACCGTCTTTGCGTTCAATGATCCAGACCGCATACCACTCCCACTGTTCAGGATGATCAAGACAGCCCTGCAGCATCTCCCGATACGCTCTTTTCAGCGTGTCGTCCGTTTGACTTTCAATGATTTTGAGCATCTCCTCTCGAGATGTCGTATATATCATCAAGCGAGGCGTTTCGATCGTCATTCTTTTCTTGCCCTCCCGATTCTTTCTCCGCAGACTCCGCTTTGTCTATCGGATCCGTTGTTCTGTTTGGCGGTCCTGCGGGACGCCGCCGACATCGCGCGGATGGCTGTGCGTTCGATCGCCGAAAGACCTGAACAAAGTATCATTGATATATCCTGTCCGATGCAGCAGTTCAAGCCAATAGCCGGTCTCGCTTGCTTCTTTCAGAGCAATTTCCGGCTTGGAGATAAAGTCTTTTTTGCCCTGCGCATAGTTCGCTTCGTAAATATTTGCGCCGATAGAGGTGCCGGAACGTCCGATTTGGTTAGAAATTATGGATTCGTGTTTTGATTTGAGGTCTTTTACGAGAGTGATTATTTGAACGGAGAAATCCATGGATAGTTCCGCGAGTTTGTTTTCTTTCATCCTTTTTCCCTTTTAATGAGTCTCTGTCCCAGATAAAAGGTGATGAAAAAGCAGGTGCATAAAAATACACATTCATAGTTTTGCCCCCAATAGTAATTATAAATGTTGAGCATAAATAGAATTTCCGCAGCTATCTTATATGAATCGGTGGGCAAGGTGTTGTTTTAGACGCCTTTTTTTGTATAATAATATAGGGAACTATTAGACGGTTTTTTCCGTCTAAATCAAAAAGATATAAAGATATAAAAAGATATAAATTATAGGAGGCAATAACTATGAAAAAGACAATTGTAATGGTTCTCTGTCTTGTGCTTGTACTTGCCTTAGTGGGTTGTGGAAGCAACAAGGATCAAAAAGACGGAGATAAAAAAGATGGAGACACAACAGTTAAGATTGAAGGTATAGTGTATTACAATACGAAAAAAACTATTTCTGTTGAACCTGACGAGAGTGTTATCGTAAATGAGGAACTGCCATTAAACGGAAGTATGTCTGACGAAAAAATAACTGCATATGCCTTTATTAATGAAGAAAAGTTGGGAGATATTTTGGTATGTCTTGTGGATGGCGAATGGTATCAGTTTGTAGAGACTGACCGAGGCGGACAGCCTTAATACAAATATCATTTTGTCGAGCAAGGGGCTGTCTCAAGGGGCAGTCCCTTTTTGTTATCTAATAGTATTCACAATTGTCTGCATAAAAGTCCGAATAGTGCATGTTCATGCACATCACCTTTTGTCCAGGACAGAGACTTTAATGATACCTGCGCAAAGCGCCTGATGATGTTTCTTCGCTGCGCTGCGAAATGATGCAGATCGCTGCGCGATCAAAGATGCGATGTTTGCCTTCATGTGCCGGAGGCACACATCATTGCCGGGGGCAACATCATGCGCGTCAGCGCACTTCATTTGCCCAACAGGGCAAACATCATTCAAAGAAATCGTTTTATAATACTCATATTTCATCAAAAATCAAGTGTTTTTTCAACTCTTTACTCAAATTATATGGTTTTCTCGCACTTTTTTCGTGCGTTTCGGGTTCAAATCCTCCGACCTTGTCTCTTTTTTTTGTTCTTTAAAGAGCTAAGAAACGCAAAAAGTAAACCGGCGTTTTTGACGAA
>JAGDDB010000318.1 GCA_017958265.1 Oscillospiraceae bacterium
GATCCGGATTGCCGGTGAGGCAATATTTCCGGACGGCGGCGAGCGCCTGCTCGTCCGAAAGCGGTCCGCTGCGCTCGATGACCGACAGAGTATTTATCATGGCGGAGAAGCGCCTTCCGAAGCCCTCGGCAGCTTCAATGGCGTAGTGCGCCTCGGCGACGCGGCAGCCGTCGGACGCCGGGACGATATATACCACCTGCAGCAGATCCGCCATCAGGCCGCTGCCCTTGAGCTCCGAAGCTTCGATCCGTATACAGCTGCCGGCACGGTCCAGCTCCCGCGTAGTCTCAAGGAGATCATATTCCCGCGAAAGCTTCTCTCTGAAGGAAGCGGCGACGGTTTCGGCGTCTTCGGGGCTGTATGTTACATCGAGATAGTTCACGGGAGCTTCCGTGTCGGCATCCCAGACCGAGATGAAACGCTCCCTGTCCGCCTCGCTGAGCCGCACGAACGACTCATAGTCATAGTCCATCTCGATGCCGAGCGCCCGGCTGCGCAGATGCTCGTATCGAACAGTTTCATCCATGCCCTCTATCTGTATCACCGTCTCAAAGCGTTCGCCGTCTTCTCTTTCGGGTCCGGACGGGGACTTCGTTCCGGGTATCCATTCCGGCTTCAGTTCCGACCGCGCCATCCCGGCAAAGCGGTACTCAACGGCGTTTTGATAGTTCTGCTCGGAAATCGGGTTGCCGGCGCCGTCCGAATAGGACGACAGCTCGCCGTCTTCCGTCCGCTGCACGTCCATCGAAGCGATCGTTTCCCACTCCGCTTTTCCGTCCTTCAGGCAGAGCGCCGCAAGCTGCGTAACGGAATGGAAAGCGCCGTCCCTGAGCGTATTCGTGCAGACGTAATGGTAAAGGTTTGAGGCGCTGTCATAGTAGCAGGGGATCGATTCGAGAATGATCTCCGGCCAGTCGTCCGGCCCCTCGATCTCCATGTCGGCGTGGTACAGGTTTTTGACACCCGACCCGTCGGGCAGCACCTCGTAGAAACGGGCATAGGTGAAAATGCCGCTGCCCTGCGTGGATGCCGATATCACCTCCAGCAGACCGTTGCGGTCAAGGTCGGTGAAGGCATAATACCAGTCCGGGGCGGACTGACCGTCGTCAAAAGCCCAGAGGCTGCGGTTCGCCTCCAGAATGCTCTTTTGCTCCTCGGCGGACGGTGCGGAAGAGGGGAGCATCGCCTCAGCTATGGCCCTCAGATCAAAACCGTCCGAATCCTTTGCCGCTGCGCTGACAGAGCAGGAAGCGCCCGAACCCTCGTCATACCATACACAGTGGTCCACGGTCTCGTCCTCTCCGATATAGCGGTATGTCCGGCAGGGGATGCTTCCGCCCGTCGGTGTTTTCAGGGCGGACGACTCCTGCGCCGTCCAGCTATACTGCATACCGGACGGGTCGGCGTTTTTGTCGTCGGTACGCTGCTGTTTTGCCGTGAATGTAATGCCGTTCAGCTCAAAGGTGAGCCGGAGCATGGCGCCGGGAACGCCGGAGGGATCCGCCGCGGACTCCGTTACGCTCCAGATCGCGTTTTCCGCGCCTTCGGGCAGATCGAAGGAATTCGGGAAAAGCTCCTTCGCCTCGGCTTCCGTTACGTTCCGCCAGGTATCGGCGGTCCGGGCCGTTTCATCATCGTTTGCCGTCCCGGTATCGGGAACGGTGTGCCCGCACGCTGTGAGCACAAGCATTAAGATCACTAAGACTGCTATTATTGTTTTTTTCATAAGATAATTCGCTTCCTTTTTCAGTGCCGCGCACGTGATCGCGGCCATGGACTATTATAAATGCTTTTGATCAAAATGATAACCCTTTTTTTGAACGATATTTTTAAGATCCCCCCGCGCCGTCCGCAGGGGGATTACCGGTAAAGGTCGTAAACAATATAACTCGCCCAAAGGGCGAATATAACCGAAAAGGATCGCCGTTTGTGAAAGCAGCGATCCTTGACTATATCAGAATTGTCGCATATAATATTATTTATAACTAAGAAAAACTTCGGTTTTGTAAAGGCCATGGCTTCGGCTGTGGTCTAAGTTTTTTTCATGAGGAGGAAAGCGACCATCCTATTATTCCTCGTGAAAACTGCATTTGCAGACATGATGCACTAATGTTTTGTCAGCGATGTCTAATACCAGACTACAGTTCCGCCCCCGCCTTGTCTACAAGGCAGGGGCAAGCTTATTCGCAGTAATACGCCGCCCAGCCGACATAGCAGCCGTCTTCGGGCATCAAAAGTACGCCGTCCGTGCGGCCGCGCTGCTGCACCAGAATGCAGCGCCACACCTCGTCCTTTGAGCAAAGAGCGGCGTGATCCTCAATGAACTGCCGGTCTGCAAGCATGTCTGTGATGAAGTTTTCATAGTCGATCTTCGCCGGCTTTACCTGTTTTACGATTTCAAACGGCCGCTCCTTCTCCACATCATGTAAAACCTGCAGATCCTCCATCCTGCGCGGATCGCTGACAAAATACGCCCTTCCCGTTGCTCCCATATCCTCACCCCTCAAATGTTGCGTACTTAAAGTAAGTACATTTTACACATTCTATCATGTACTTGAAATAAACTCAAATTATCTTTTGCTGAGTACATGGAGGGCGCCGCATGGATAAGCTGAAGAAGGAAAAGGATAAGCACCTCGGGCTGCGCATCGACAGCGAGCTTCACTATAAACTGCACTATATTTCTCGGTATGAGGGCCGCTCCGCCAACGGCGAGGTGATCTACCTGATCCGCAAGGCCATCGAGGAGTTTGAGAAAGAACATGGGAAGATCGAGAAACAGTAACTGACTCTTGAAACACGATCAAGCTCCCGAAAGCCGTGATCATCGGCTTTCGGGAGCTTGGGTTTTTCCGGTTTACCTGTTATTCATATCAATTCCCATCAGCTCATAGATTCGCTTGTTCATTTCATCATGCAGTACTTTTAAATAGAAGATATGTGATTACATCGTTGATGCGACGAGGTGATAAGCCACGCTTAGCAAAGCGTTCGTTTTTATCAAATGTATCAAAGCTTCTTTCGTCACAGCGACGATATCTATAAAGCCTTTCGGGTGTTTTATCTGAAATGTATTGAAGAACGGGCTCATAGATCTTCTGCGCCCCTTCTGTAGGAAGGGAAAATGGGACCTTTGTCTCATAAAGCAATTTGGCGAACTCTGTTGTATCCGTTTTTTCCGTTCTGAGCGGATATTGTTTGCCGTGCCACCTCAGTCATGCAAACCGTTAAAACTCTGACCCTGCCTTCATGAATTCCATTAGATTGACATGTCGAATCCCGCCGCGCCTTTGTAGCAGATAGTCAGTTGTTAGCAGATACTTGGGGTAATTGTCGCCTATTTTCTCCAAGGGCCTGTATTCGCGATCCTCGGTTTCCCTGCTCTGTGTGATCGTATAAGCTACCTGCAGGTAAGCATAATCAGCATCCCGATTACGGAGGATAAAATCACATTCCAATGCCCCGATCCTGCCGACGCTGACGCTGTATCCGCGGCTTCTGGCGTAGAAGAAGCTGATATTTTCCAGTACCGGACCGTAATTGATTCTATTGTCCGTGTTATCGCAGAAATAAAAACTCAAATCCGACAGATAGTATTTTTTCTCGCCCTTCAATGCGCGTTTGGACTTCATATCAAAATGGTCGCACTCGTAGAGGATCTTTGCATTGACAAGAACGGAAATATACTTACTTACCGTTGCCCGTGTTATGTTCAGTCCGTTTTTTATAAGAGCTTCTTGCAGTCTGCTGATGCTGGTCGTTGCGCCGAAGTTGTTGATAA
>JAGDDB010000319.1 GCA_017958265.1 Oscillospiraceae bacterium
CCGCTTCTATCTTCCGGACGACGAGGACGGCAGGCTGCGTCTCGAAGCGCTGCTTTCACGGCTCGGCGATTGCCGTGCATCCGTCGCGTCCGTGAAGGACGAAGATTGGGAAAACAGCTGGAAGCAGTATTATAAGCCCATCGAGACCGGCGCGAGGCTCGTCATAGTCCCCGAATGGGAAGCTCCGCCGGAGGACGGAGGGCGCATCCCCCTGCGGCTGGACCCCGGCCTCATCTTCGGCACGGGGGCCCATGCCAGCACGCGCATGTGCCTCGAAGCGCTGGAAAACGTCCGCGCAAAGCGCGTGCTCGATCTCGGCTGCGGCAGCGGCATACTCGGCATAGCGGCGCTGCTGCTCGGAGCGGAAAGCTGCCTCGGCTGCGATATAGACGACAAGGCCCCCGCCGTCGCGGCGGCCAACGCCGCCCTCAACGGCATAAGCGGAGACCGCTTCCGCGTGCTCGCCGGGGACGTGCTGCTCGACGCTCCCCTGCGCTCCTCGAGAGAAAAGGGCTGATATGACCTCGTGCTTGCCAACATCGTGGCCGACGTGATCATCGCCCTGTGCGCCGACGCCGCCGCGTGGCTGGCCCCGGGAGGAAGCTTTATCTGCTCCGGCGTCATCGACGGGCGCGAGGACGAGGTCCTCGCCGCGATCGAAGCGGCCGGTCTCCGCGTGACCGGGCGGCGGCAGACGGATAATTGGCATTCCTTCACGGCTATGAAAAACATGCCTGTATGAAAGCGGGTGTATTACCATGACTCTTTGCGCACCGTGTCTTTTCGGTCTTGAAGGCCTCGTGGCGGACGAGCTGCGCCGGATGGGCTGCGAAAACGTTCGCGCCGAGACGGGGCGGGTGCTCTTCGACGGGGACGAACGCGCCCTCGTGCGCGCAAACCTTCTGCTCAGAACGGCCGAGCGCGTATATATCCTTGTCGGCGAATTCCACGCGGGCAGCTTCGACGAGCTGTTCGAGGGCGTGAAGGCCCTGCCCTGGGAAAAATACATAGACAGGTCCGGGCAGTTCCCCGTCCGCGGCAGCTCTTTGGACAGCGCCCTGCATTCCCTGCCCGACTGTCAGAAGATCATAAAGAAAGCCGCGGCCGTCCGCCTCGCCTCAAAATACGGCCTGCAGCGTCTGCCCGAGAGCGGGGAGCTTTTTCAAATACGCTTTTCCCTGCTGAAAGACAGGGCGTCGATATATCTCGATACCAGCGGAGTCAGCCTTCATAAGCGCGGCTGGCGGCCGAATTCCAACCTTGCCCCCCTGCGCGAGACCCTGGCCGCGGCGATAGTCAAGCTCAGCCGCTACAAGGGCCGAGAGCTTTTCACGGATCCCTTCTGCGGCTCGGGTACCATTGCCATAGAGGCGGCCCTTGCCGCCCTTAACCGCGCCCCGGGGCTCTCTCGCGGCTTTGCCGCCGAAAAATGGCCATGCATCCCCTCCGCGCTGTGGAAGGAAGAGCGCGACGCGGCCCGCGCCGCGGAGTACCGGGGAGAATACCGCATAATCGCGGGGGATATCGACCCCGCCGCCATAGACGTAGCCCGGGACAACGCAAGGCGCGCCGGGGTGGATAAATACATAACCTTCTCCGTGGCCGACGCGCTCAAGACTCCTCTGCCCCCCGGACGCGGCATCCTGGCGACCAATCCGCCCTACGGCGAAAGACTGCTCGACGCCGCCGCGGCGGACAGCCTTTACCGGGCGATGGGCCGGCTGTGGAGGGACGCGGACGATTGGAACATATACGTTCTCACCTCGAGCCTTGACTTTGAAAAGAGCTTCGGCCGCCGCGCCGTAAAGCGCCGCAAGCTGTATAACGGCATGATACAGTGTCAGCTGTATCAGTACTTTGCGCCGGCGTCAAAAAACCGTAAAGGCGGGGATGAAACGGTATGAAGCATCTGTTCATAATAAACCCCGCCGCGGGACGGCGCTCCGACCCCGCGGCGCTGAGCGAAAAGATACAGGCGCTGTGCCTCTCCGAAGGTCTGGACCATGAGATCTATGTCACCCGCGCGCCCATGGACGCGGCGGAAAAGGTGCGCTCCTGCGGCGAGGAGGAAACGCGGGTATACGCCTGCGGCGGCGACGGCACGCTCAACGAGGTCGTGTGCGGCGCGGCGGGCAGGAAAAACATATGCGTGACCCACTATCCCACCGGCACCGGGAACGACTTCATACGCTGCTTCGGCAAAAGCGACGCCGCCCTGTTTTCCGATCTCAAAAAGCTCGTCGGCGGAAGCGTACTGCCGCTGGATCTGATACGCTGCAACGACAGATACGGCATAAACATCTGCTCCGTCGGCATAGACGCCCGCGTAGCGCGCGACGTTCACCGCATTTCCGACAGCCTGCATCTCCGCGGCAAGCTCGCTTATGATCTGTCTCTTATCGGCAATCTGCTTCACGGCATAAACAGCCGCCTCACCGTCCGTGTCGGCGGGCGGGAGCTGAGCGGGAGCTTCGCCCTGGTCTGCGTATGCAGCGGCCGGTACTACGGCGGCGGATACAACCCCATGCCGGACGCGGAGCCCGACGACGGCGTGCTCGACATGCTGGTGATAAAGGGCGTTTCCATTTTCAGGCTGGCCGGGCTCATAGGCCGCTACGCTTCGGGCCGCTATAAGGAAATGGGCAGTTGGGCGGAGTACTTCGCCGGCAGCTCGATAGAGCTTGAAAGCGACAGCCCCATGTGCGTGAACATCGACGGGGAGACCGTCGAGACCCTCCGCGCGTCTTTCGAGCTGCTTGCCGGAGGCGTCAATTTCGTTTTCCCGGAAGGCAGCGGATTTTATGCCTCAAGGACTGAGAAAACGCAAGTAAAATGAATTAATACCGTTTTGAGTCAAGATATCGGCAGATAATTTCATATTGTCAATAATTTTCCGTGAATTCACCATGTTTTTGTGCAAAATTATGCTTGCAGAATGGGAATTCATGGATTATTATTATAGCATGTTTAGCACTCATGCGCTTTGAGTGCTAACAAGTAAAAACAAAATGCCAACGGCATATGGGAGGTATATTAAAATGAAACTCAATCCTTTGGCCGACAGGGTCATAGTCAAGCAGATCGAAGCCGAGGAGACCACGAAGTCCGGCATCATTCTCACAAGCGCAGCTCAGGAGAAGCCGCAGATCTTTGAAGTGATCGCCGTTGGTCCCGGCGGCGTCGTAGACGGTCACGACGTGGAAATGACCGTTGAGGTCGGCGACCGCGTGATCACCGGCAAATACAGCGGAACTCAGGTAAAGGTTGACGACGTGGAGTATACCATCGTTCGTCAGAGCGATATTCTTGCCATAGTGGAAGACTGAAGGAGGTAATCAACAATGTCTAAACTGCTGCTTTATAAGGAAGACGCCAGAAGCGCTCTTGAGCGCGGCGTGGATCATCTTGCAAACACCGTCAAGATCACCCTCGGCCCCAAGGGCCGCAACGTGGTCCTCGACAAGAAATACGGCTCCCCCCTCATCACCAACGACGGCGTCACCATCGCCAAGGAAATAGAGCTGGAGGATCCGTTTGAAAACATGGGCGCTTCCCTTGTCCGCGAAGTCGCCACCAAGACCAACGACGTCGCCGGCGACGGCACCACCACCGCCACTCTGCTTGCTCAGGCGATAGTCCACGAGGGGCTGAAGAACCTGGCCGCAGGCGCCAATCCCATGGTAATGAGACGCGGCATCCAGAAGGCCGTCGACGCCGCCGTTGAAGAGATCAAGAAGATCTCCCAGCCCGTAAAGGGCACCGCCGACATCACCAGAGTCGGCACCGTTTCCAGCGGCGACGAATTCATCGGCAAGCTCATTGCCGAGGCCATGGAAAAGGTATCTCAGAACGGCGTTATCACCATCGAAGAGTCCAAGACCGCCGAGACCTTCAGCGAGGTCGTCGAGGGCATGCAGTTCGACCGCGGCTATATCGCCCCCTACATGGTCACCGACGCCGACAAGATGGAGGCTGTGCTCGACGATCCCTATATCCTCATCACCGATAAGAAGATAAGCAACATCCAGGATATGCTGCCCCTGCTCGAGCAGGTGGTAAAGCAGGGCCGCAAGCTGCTGGTCATAGCGGAGGACGTGGAGGGCGAGGCCCTCGCCACGATCGTTCTCAACAAGCTGCGCGGCACCTTCACCTGCGTGTGCGTCAAGGCCCCCGGTTTCGGCGACAGGCGCAAGGAAATGCTCATCGATATCGCCACCCTCACCGGCGGCCAGGTCGTTTCCAGCGACATCGGCATGGAGCTTAAGGACGCCGGCGTAGAGGTGCTCGGCTGCGCCCGCCAGGTCAAGGTCACCAAGGAGAACACCATCATCGTCGACGGCGCAGGCCGCAGCGAAGATATCAAGGCCCGCGTTCATCAGATCGAGGCGCAGATGGCCGTCACCACCTCCGATTACGATAAAGAGAAGCTTCAGGAGCGTCTGGCCAAGCTGTCCGGCGGCGTAGCCGTCATCAAGGTCGGCGCCGCCACCGAGGCCGAAATGAAGGCGAAGAAGCTCCGCCTAGAGGACGCCCTCAACGCCACCCGCGCCGCTGTTGAGGAAGGCATCGTCGCCGGCGGC
>JAGDDB010000033.1 GCA_017958265.1 Oscillospiraceae bacterium
ACGCGGCGGCCGAAGACCGGGCATATACTTCGGAAGTCCCGGATGCGGCGGCGATCGCCAGCGGCACTCCCAGCAGGCCCAGCAGCCAGAACCGTCTTCGACCGCGGCTCGTTCTGCGCCCGGCATTTTTGTTTCCCGTTTCTTGTCTCTTGTTCATATCAGCCTCTGTCCTCGATCCGGACTTATTTCTTTTTTTTGACAATGAGTATGACTGCCACGGCGGCGGCGACCAGTATTCCCGCAATGATACCGATCACGGCACCCGTGGGAAGACCGCCTTCGCCGGCTTTTGTGTCTTTTTCGGAAGGCTTCCGGGTAGCAGTTTTATCATCGGCAGGCTTGTCCGTGGATGCGGGGGCATCGGTAGGTTTTTCGGTGGGGACTTCGGTAGGCGCGGCAGTGGGTGCTTCGGTCGCCTCGGGGCCGTTCTTATACTTTATAGTCCAGAGCACTCTTTCGCCGTTTGACAGCCGCACAAAGGCGGTCACAGTGTGGTTGCCCTCAGATATCGGAACGAGGATCTCATACCTCGACGCGTATTCGGACGTACCGGTGGCCTCCTCTGCCACTGCTTTCACAGCGTCTTCCGCCGCCACGGCATATTCGCCGTAAACGACATTGCCGTCGTCGATTTTATATCCGAACACGGGCACAGAGATATTGCTCGCGTACCAGCCCCAGATCCGCAGCTCTTTCCCGGTAAGATCTGTAAGGTCGATCTCGGTCAATTCGTCGTTGCCCCCGACCTTTGCCTTGTCAACGCCGTCAACGGTGAGCTGATCTCTCGACACGAATTCCTTGACTTCCGTATCCTCCAGCAGCGTAATTTTGAAGAGCGGGGTGTATTCAGTATCCCAGCCGTCGCGGAACACTTCGACGCCTTCGGTCAATTTGCCTCCGCCGTAAAAGCCGATGCGCATATCTCCGATGGACGTGAACACCGCCAGATATTCTCCGGCGGGGAGCTGCTCGTCAAACAGGAACAGCACGTTGTCGCCGTCAACGTGATCGTATACTGCTTTTGATGTGAGCACCTTCTCGGCCTGAGATTTATCGTAGTCGCCCTTCCATGGGTAGAGTTCCGCCAGCATATCGCTGCCGCCGTCTTTATTGCCCCAGGTCGGACAGCAGGGGATCGTGAGGGAATAGAGCTTCTTGCCCTCGGGGACCGCGAACTTTACGCCGAACTCTGTGTCGGCCAGTTCCATGGCGTTATTGTCCCGGGGGCCGGTGGTCAATTCGTACTCCTGCAGATCCAGCAGGCCGTCAATATCGAACTTCTTGAAATAGCTGCCTTCGGCTTTTTTTACGAAATAGATCTTGCAGTTGAACACGAAATCCGTGTACATGATCTCGGTGGTTTTGTATTTTGCCGAGGCGGACGGCGGCACGAAGTACGTGTCTTCTCCGGACGTGAGCGTTAACCGCATCGAATATTCACCGGCGGGCATTACTTTCCCGAAATCGAACGTGATATGATCGAAGTTGCCGCTGGCATTTGCCTCCGGAGTCTCGGCGGGGTCAGACGTGAAAGTCCGGGTATATACCGGCTCGCCTTTCACCGTTTCTTCATAACTGTCTTTGAAATTGAACAGTTCCATCACGACTTCCGTTTTGTTCGAGGGATTCGAGCCCCAGGCCTGCACGAATTCGATCTTGGTAAAGCCGGACGTCGCGGAAAAAGAAACGCCGGTGGAGGTCAGGTTGCCCCTGAGTCTCGTGCCGACGGTGCTTCCGT
>JAGDDB010000034.1 GCA_017958265.1 Oscillospiraceae bacterium
GAGTTGCCCATTGCCAGCAAGACAGTGCCGGACGCAAGACCGTCGCGCAGATCGTCATAGGAGTTGATGCCTGCCGGATTGCCTTCGGGAACGGCAAGAGCGACCTTGTTTTCAAGGATGTTGAAACGGGTGCCCTCAAGAATGAAGTCCAGACCTTCGGTGTTTACGGAGGGATCGGCGTTTATGTCAAGCTGATTCATCTGTTTCTGACCGGCGGAAATGAATATGTCACAGTCGGCGCCTTCCTGAATCTGGGTCTTGAGAGTGCCGGAGGATTCAAAGCTGAATATGAGCTTTACGCCGTCGTTGTCGGCCATGTATTTATCGCCGAGCTCGGAAAGAGTCTCGGTCATTGACGCTGCCGCGAATACGATCAGCTCAACAGGCTCGGCGGGAGCCGCGACAGGCGCGGGGTCTTCCGAGGGAGGCGCGGACGGAGCGGTTTCGGCGTTGTTTTCGGCGGGAGCGGGGACTTTTGCCGCGCATGCGCAAAGCGTCAAAGCCGTGATAAGTGCAAGGACCGGGGCGGCGATTTTTCTGAGTTTCATTTTTTGCATCTCCAGACATGTTTTTTGAGAATCGTTTCCCGCCGTAGAGAAAAAGAAAAGAGCTGCTCTGAGAAAATCAAAGCAGCCCCGTACACATGTGCAAAGACAAAGAGCCGTGACGCTCTCTGCTTCAAACATCGGCCGATTTCCTTTCTCAAATACGGAGTACCGCGGCGTTTCCGCACTGCGGTATGGGCGCCTGAGCGCCGGCCGGGCAGCCGTGGAACATGTCTTTAGGCCGCAGGGCTTCGGAAATACTATTCTTTTGTGAGTATAATAACACGGGAAGTGCGGCAAGTCAAGAAAAAAGTTCGTGCCGCCCGGTACGTCATCTGTCACATTTTCATGTTTGAGACGCTTTGCCCTGTGCGTTCGTTTTTTGCGCCCCCGGAACCGGGAATATGATTTTTGCCTTTCATCACGGCAAGAAACGCGGCGAAAAGAGCCGCCGCAAAGACTATGCCGGCGGGATATCCGATATGCGCTCCCAGACCGAAGCCCTCCGGAGCCATGAGGATATACGTCATGCTGACCGCCGACATGAACGCTGCGGGAAGAGCGGTCAGCAGGCTCGATATCCTGTTCTTTCGTGTTTTCAGCAGATATGCCGAGGCTATCCAGAGAGATATCATCGCCAGCGTCTGATTTGACCAAGAAAAATACCGCCACAGCACGTTGAAGTCAAGCTGCGTCAGCACCGCGCCCGCAGCCAGCAGGGGAACGGTGATGATCAGACGGCTGCCGATGCGCTTCTGATCCAGCTTCGTTATCTCCGCAAGGATCAGCCTTGCCGAGCGGAAAGCCGTGTCGCCCGAGGTGATGGGGCAGGCAATGACGCCCACAACGGCGAGCACGCCGCCCACCGGCCCCAACATGCCGGTGGAAATGTCGTAGACCGCGCCGGACTGTCCCAGGTCGGCGAGGGCGCGGCTGAGTCCGCCCGTAGTTCCGTAGAACGCGACGCCGCCGGCGGCCCACACGAGAGCGATGACCGATTCCGACAGCATCGCGCCGTAGAATACTCTGCGTCCCTGCTTTTCTGATTTGATGCACTTTGCCACCATGGGCGACTGCGTGGCGTGAAAACCGGAGATCGCGCCGCAGGCTACGGTAACGAACATGAACGGCCATACCGGAAGAGAGTTCGGATGCAGACTGTGCAGGGAGAGTTCCGGGATCGTATAGCCTCCGGCAATGACTCCGCCTATGATGCCCACCGCCATGATGATCAGCACCGCGCCGAATACGGGATAGAGCTTGCCTATGATCTTGTCTATGGGAAGAAGAGTGGCAAGGATGTAATAGGCGAGGATCACGGCGATCCAGAACGTGACATTCAGCGAGTCGGGCGTCAGTCTTGCAAGCAGCGCCGCCGGAGAATTGACGAAGACCGTGCCGGTCAAAAGCAGGAGAAGGATCGAGAATACGCGCATGATCCACTTTGCCGCAGGCCCTAAATAAATGCCGCTGAGCTCGGCGATCGACGCGCCGTCGTGCCGCTCGGAGATCATGCCGGACATGTAATCGTGAACGCCGCCGCCGAGAACGGCGCCGAAGATGATCCACAGGAAAACCACCGGGCCGAAGCAGGCGCCCATAAGCGCGCCGAAGATCGGACCGGTGCCCGCAATGTTGAGAAGCTGCACCAAGAAAGCCTTCCAGGTGGGCATGGGAATAAAGTCCACGCCGTCCTGTTTTGCATATGCCGGCGTCTCGCGGCCGTCGGGAGCAAAGGTCTTTTCAACGATTTTGCCGTAAATGAAATAACCGGCGATCAGAACAAGAAATGATAAAATAAGAGAGATCATGGGGACGACCTTCCGTTTTCCGTCGTTTTATTTCGGGAAGAACAATTCGGGATGCGCCGAGGGGCTGCTGCAAAACCATCCTTTGCAGCAGCCCCCTTACGCACTGATCATGACGCGTCGTCAGACTGTGATGCGGCCGTCACGGAATCGGCCTGATCGCGGTCCCGGTTTTTGGACATGATCGACATCTCTACAATGAAAATGACGATAAAAGCAACGACCATTATCAGTACAAGCAGCGGTCTGCTCTGCTTCGCTCCGCATTTGGGACAGATGTTGGCCGACATGGATATCTCTGCCCCGCAGACTCTGCATCTTCTTTTTTCCGGCATATCAAGCCCTCCTTAATTTCCGTATCGTATCGCGGGCTGCGGCTGAGGCAATGTTTTCAGCTTTGCCTGCGGTCATGCCCGGAGCGTTCATAAAAACGTCTTTTGTCTTCGTACATCCTTTTGTCGGCGAGCTTTTCAAGCTCTTCGATGCTCGCGGACGGGTCGTCGGCATGCCTGGCGCAGCCGACGGAGAAAGAGACGGAATCCACCGTCACGCCCTTCCAGGAGGCGGCCCTGTTACCCAGCTCGGCGAGCAGGGTCTCACAGTCGGCGGAATGCACTATCGCCATGAATTCGTCGCCGCCGGTACGGTAGATCTTGCCGCAGGACCCGAGAGCCGAAAACAGGCAGAATGCCGCGCCTTTGATAAGCTCATCGCCGGCCGCGTGTCCCAGGCTGTCGTTGACGGTTTTAAGACCGTTGACGTCCGCGGATATCAGGACAAGATCATCGTCCATGCCATTTTCACGTATCTCGGCAATATCCTCCTCGTAAGAGTGGCGGTTAAACATCCTCGTCAGCTCATCCGTTCTCGATATGCGGATGAGATGTTCCTCTCTGCGCTTGTCCGCGTCGATGTTCTGTATGGTGTAGATCACAACGTCCGGCTTGCGGTCAAACTCGCCTTTCACGCGGATATACTGCGCTCTGAACCAGCCCGTATGATTGTTTATGAACTCGCCGGATATGCTTTTGCGGTTTATAAGCCGCGTCGGCACGGTGGTAATGTCCGTAAACCGCCAGAAATCGTCTAACATATCTTCCGCGATCTGACTTCTGAGAGACTGAGTCATATGAGTATGGTCCTGGGATCTTTCGATGGTGAGCGTGCGCAGCGGTTCTTCCCGGAGAGAGGTCTCGGTAGACGCGGTAAAATCGATAAGGTTTACATAATCATATATCTCGGCCATCGAGTCGAGGATATTGAGGTTCTGAAGCATGGTCTGCTTCTGTTCCTGCGATTCGGCGTACTGAGCGATCATTTTGCGGTAATAGTTGCTTGTCGTTCTGACGAGAGCGTATCCCGCGGCGAACATGATGAGCGCTTCTATGGTACAGCCGGAAAAGATGTTGATAAAGCCCAGCAGGGGAGAGGAAAAATCCGTTCGGATCTCCGCGTAATGCGCGGACTCCAGCCATATCCCGAGCGCCATTATAAGATAATTCAGTATTGAAGTGCCGATATATGCCTTGCGGTCGCTGAAAAGCAGACTGAGAAGCGGGACGAGAAACCAGGTCAGACGGATGGAGATATGGGACGCGTTCATATAGCACAGCAGGATATCCACGGCGACCAGCGCAAAAATACCGGGGACGTAGCTGTACGGCTTTTTTCTCAGGACAAGCAGATTGCCTCCCGCCACCGCCGCCATAACGCAGGAGATGATGGCGCAGGCCAGGTATGTGGTCTGTTTGAAGACGCCGCCCATGACCCCCAGCGCGATCGCCGGGCCGGCAAGGATACAGAACCACAGGATCTTGTTCAGAGAATGATTAACTTTGTATCGGTTGTCGCGCTGAAAACTCTCGTAATCCGGGGTCTCCGCCCCATTCGGCAGCTTCGGCATACTTCACCTGCTTTGTTTGTTTTTTCGGCAGTCGTCGGACTCAGTCCTTGAACATTTCCTCGCTCATGTTTTTGATCTGACGGGAGATCGCTTCGTATACTCCGGGGAAGGTGCTCATGGGCAGGCCCTGAGAGCCGTTGGGTATGAAATAGAGCTTTCCGCAGGCCTCGCAGGCTTCGCGGACACGGGCGGCCACTACCTCTTCGGTCCAGCCCTCGTAGTCAACGGTGGCGGAGTCTATGCCGCCCATAAAGCTTATCTTTCCGCCGTATTCCTTTATAAGTTCGGGAATGTTGTTGGTGTTCATAACGCCCTGCCATATGTCTATGCCCATGTCGATCATGTCCGTGACCAGAGTGGCGGCGTAGGAGTCGGAGTGGTGAACTATAAGCTCCACGCCGTGATCCTTGTAATAGCGGTATATCTTCATGTACGCGGGCTTGATGAACTCACGGAACATATCCGGAGACATGAAGGTGGAGGTCTGACTGCCCCAATCGTCGTGATGGAACAGCGCGTCGGGCTTTACGTATTTGCACATCTCGGCGGCGTAGTCCGGCTCAAACTGAGTGATCATGTCGATGATCTCATGCATCTCGTCGGGATATTCGTAAAAGTCCACGAGGCAGCGCTGGATCTCCAAAAGATAGTGGCACTGCTCGAAAACGCCCGGAGCAAAAAAGGGCGTAACGAACTGTTCGTTTCTGTCCACCTGCTCGGCCATGGCGATGAAGGGCTCCCATTCCTCGGCGTCATAGACCACACGGGGGACCTTGACATAATCGCGCCAATGCTCTATATCCTTGATAACGATCTTTTCGGGGGTATGGACGGGGAACGGACCGGGAGTGCCGACCGGGTAGGATTTGGTCACGCCCCAGGCGTTCACAATGTTGTGCTCGCCCAATTTGGGGTTGGGGTTGCGGTTGCCGAAAGGCGAGCCCATGATGATCGCGAAGGGCTCGTACTGATCCACAAAGCGGTCCGGATGTCCTCCGCGGATCGTTTCCAAAAGATTTTGTTTTTTGCTGAGCATCTTTTTACTCCTTTCCGTAGGAAGCGCCGCAGTGCCCGCCGGGAGCCGCGCGGGCAGAGGTCTTTCGGGAAACGGCATACCGGCAATGCCGGGCAGCTATGCGCGGCCGAAAGACGGTGATCAGCGGCACCGTGTTTCCATTATAAAATCATCATAACATTTTGAAAAGCATTCGGCAATCCCGAATGTACTTTTTTTGCGCCTTCGCTCCCTTTTGCCGCTCATGCCGATAACGCTCTCAAAACCGGCGGCTCATGCCGGGCGGCAGCGAAAAAACAGATCCTTTTGTGAAAGCGCGGGGGGCGTTTATCCGAGCTTGAAAACGGCGGGAAACAGAGGTATAATCAAGCCGGCGGCCGAACATTGCCGCGCATTTCCCGCAAGGCGAAAAGGGGGATGACCGTATGCCTTCATCTTCATCATGCGAATACTGCGGCTCGACTCTGCGATCCGATCAGCAGTTCTGTCCTAACTGCGGAGCGGCAAACCCGGGCTATGTACCGGAAAAGAGCGCGGGAAAGAAGAGCTCACACAGGCCCGAAACGATAAAAGAACTGCAGGAGTTCTGCGCCGAACGGGGCATGCCGCTGCAGAAGATGCGCTTTTTCATCGGTACCGATGAACGCAGCCCGCAGGCCTTCGGGATATATAAAGACGGTAACGAATACGTAGTATATAAAAACAAGTCCGACGGCAGCCGGGCGGAACGCTACAGAGGCCCGGATGAGGCATTCGCGGTAAAAGAACTGTTCGACAAGCTGACCGAGGAGCATGGGAAAAGGTCCGTGCAGCCCCGGCCGACGCGCAGCTATACCGGCGGCGGAGGCGGCGGACGTCCTCCGAAGAAAAAGAAGATCCCGATAGCTCTGATAGTCGCTGCGGTACTGATCCTGATAGGACTGTCGAATATGCCGAAAGGGGATAAGTCCGGCTATTACCGCATTGCCGACGAGCTGTTTTACCATTACGGCTCATCATGGTACGTCGGCGACAGCTACGGGCAGTGGCAGGAGACCGACGGCTTCCCGGCATCGGACTATGACGCGTACTACGAAGGCAGGTACTACGACGACAGCTGGGGCGCAAGCGATTTTTCCGATTCCGAATATTGGGACGATGCCTACTCTTACGACTACAGCTATGACTCCGACCGGGACGATTGGGATTACGACGACTGGGATGACGACTGGGACGACGACTGGGACGACTGGGATTACGACAGCTGGGACTACTCGGATACGGACTGGGACAGCGACTGGTAAAAAAAAACATAAAAAAGTTATGCTTTTGCCGGGCGGTCTTAAAATAAGACCGCCCGGCAAATTGCGTCAATATCCGTTTACAGTGCGCTCAGCACGTCGCCGAGCTGCATCGCGTAGGCCAAAGCCCTGCCGTAGCTGTTGCCGTTGAGCAGGAGGGGATAGTCCACCGCGTACATGCCGCCCGCGGCATTGCCCACGGCATAGAGGCCGGGGATGTTTTTGCTGTCGGCGCCGATGACGTTGAGGGTCTTGTCCACCTGAGCTCCGCCGAACACATCAAGCAGCACGGGGCCCCATTTCAGAGCGTAGTAGGGGGCCTTTTCCACGCTGGTGAGCAGCCTGGAACGCTTGCCGAAATCGGTGTCGTCTCCGGAGGCGACGATGGCGTTGTAGCGGTCTACGGTGGCTTTCAGATTATCGTAGGGGACCTCCATCTTCTCCGCCAGCTCTTCAAGAGTGTCCGCGCGGAATGCGGTGCCCTGCTCTATGTAACGGTTTACGGTGTCCTCCATCTGCTGACGGTTGAAGCTGTCTCCGACAACGCTGAGGGGCATCATGCCCTGACCGCCCAGCTCGCTGAAGCGGTCGGCCATTTCGTCGAGATATTTGCTGTCCATTACGGTATAGGCAAAATCGCCTCCGGGCTGCATCCGGCAGCGGACGGACTTAGCCTGCATCCAGGTATCTTCGTTCATGAAACGCTTGCCGAGGCGGTTGACATGAAGGAAAAAGCCCTGATAGCCGCAGTAGCCGAGGGCGTGCAGAGTGGCCGCCCATTCGGGATTGTCGAGAGCGGCGCCGGCCCAATAGGCCATCTTCTGACCGTCGCCGGTGTTGCCCTTGCGCTTGAACTGCGTGGGAGGACGCGTGCCGATGGGGCAGAACGCCTCCAGCATTTCGGGATCGTCACTGCAGTCGCCGGTAGCCAGAACGACGGCCTTGGTGCCGCAGTAGCGGCGATAGAGCCCGTCGGCGCATTTGGCGACGCAGCCGGTCACGCGGCCTTCCGCGTTTTTCTCGAGATAAAGGCCGGCCGTGCCGCGAAGCAGCGTGCCGCCGAATTCTATGAAAGCGGTCTCGAGTATCTCGCAGGCCAGCGTGCCGCCGCCCCAGTTTTTGTATTTTTTGCTGTCCCTTTTCTGGAAAATGTGATGTGTACCGGGATACTCGCTGAACATCGGGCCCTTATAGGCCTCATATACGCCTACCTCAAGGCAATCGCCCGCAAGATCAAGCAGCCAGTGGAAGCCTTCCGCGCTGCGGTCGAGGAACAGCCACAGCAGCTCCTCCTGAATGCGGCTGCCGCTCATTTTCAGCCAGTCCGCCGCAAGCTGCTTCTTGTCGATTGAGATGCCTTTCTCGGCCATCACGCGGCTGTTGACGGCGGCGATCTGTCCCGCAAGAGCCTGCAGCTTTTCGTTTTTGTCCAAAGTGATCACCTTGAGGCCGCGGTACGCGCAGCGTGCCGACGCGGCGAGACCGCTGATGCCGCCTCCGAGAACAACGACCTCGGAAGTAACGGTCTCGGCGATATCGCTGTCGGGGATGGGCTCGGGCGGGGTCTCCCAGCTGTAACCCTTGTGCTTCGAGCGGTTGGAGTAAAATTTCATTTCAAGTTCCTGCTGCATGTGTTCTGCTCCTTTCAGCCTGGTATTTTTGCTTATGTCACCATTATAACGGGCAATTCGAATATATACAAGTGTTCGTCGGAGCATTGAAAAAAATCCCGCGATATTTTATACTTGTCATATCGGATCTCGGATAAGAAGCAAAACGGTCATTCCTTTTCTGCCGTTTTGCGCTTTCAGATCAAGCGAAAGGAATGGGCATAAAATGAAAAAGCTGTTCGCGCTGATTTCCGCGCTGACCGTTATTCTCGCTTTATGCGCGTGCGCCGGGAACGCGCGGGAAAACGACCTGAGCAAATACGACGGAGCGTGGACCAACGGCGCCGATATCCTCATCCTGAGCTCGGAGAAGCAAAGCTACATCCTTGACAGACGCGGCAGAGTGGGGTCGGGTAGCTTTTATCTGACGAACGGAAAGGCGGGGATATATTTCAACAGCTCGATATATACTCTTTCCCTCGGCGACGACGGCCTTTCGCTGACGCAGAGCGGGCAGAGCTATGTGACCGAAAGGATAGGCGCCTCGGTTTTCGTGCCGACCGACGCCTCGGAAACGCCGGTATTCACCTTTGAGGATATGGCCGGAGAATGGGAAAACGAATACGGAGAGAGACTTGAAATAGACCCGGAGGACGGGAGCTTCGTTTTCGCTTCGCAGCAGGGCGTCACGGAAGGGACCGCGGGCGACGAGAAACAGGGTAGAGGACCGTTTTTTGCCGCGGAGGGGCGGTATATGTACGTTATAATGTCGGCCGATCTGTCCGGCTTTTCTCTGCGCTGCGGCGAAGAAGACGAAAAAGTGATAAGAGGGCACTTCACGAGAAAATGAATGACCCGGCATAAAAAACCTCCCGCATGAAACCGGCAAGATCCGGTTTCATGCGGGAGGTTTGATCGTTGTATTACAGTCCTTTAACTCTTGCCGCGCCGTAGAAGCAGCCGTCAAAATATTTTTCGCTGAGATCGTTCGTCCTTACGCGCGCGGAGCCGGTGGAGGCGTGGATAAATACGCCGTCGCCTATGTATATGCCCACGTGCGTGATATACCAGCCGGAGCCGCAGGCGAAGAAGACGAGGTCTCCGGGCAAAAGCTCGCTCTTTTCTATCTTATCGGCGGCTTCGTAGATGGCGGTGGCGGTGCGCGGAAGGGAAAAACCGCAGCAGGAATATGTATAGCAGACAAGACCCGAGCAGTCAAAACCGCTCTCGGGGGACTGACCGCCCCACACATAGCCGTAACCGAGGCAGCTTTTTACCGTGCTTACCAGGCGATCGCGTATTTCGCCGCTGATATCGGACTCGACCGTAAGGCGGACATAAGAGCTGTATACATAGCCGACTTCTTCCTTGAACCGGACCTTGTACCATTCGCCCGACACGCCGATCACGCTGACCTCGTCGCCCGTAAATAAATGGGTGATCACGTCCGAGCCGGTGGTTGAAGGGGCGCTTCTGAGGCGAACGTAGGTGCCGGTTATCCTGCCGGAGCCGAGCTCCAGCTCAGCCTCGGGAATGTATTCGAGATACTTCCCGCTCATCCATCCGTACTCTCCGTCGAGGTATACGCGGCACCAGCCGTCTGCCTCGGACAGTACGAGTATCACGTCGTTATTGGCGGCAGAGCCGATGATGTTCGTTCCCAATTCCGGCGAGGAGCGGAAATTGA
>JAGDDB010000320.1 GCA_017958265.1 Oscillospiraceae bacterium
ATCGCGGTTTTCAAGGGCGATCGCGAAAGCCATATCCTTTCCGAAGACCATGAGGCGGCTCCCGTTCTCGTCCAGCGCGTTCAGCATATCCTCTTTGCTCGTAAGAACGCGGCCCTCGCTGTCGACGGCTGAAACGATCTCGTTTTCATTGAACAGCTTTTCAAAGCCGGATGCGAGCGTCGGCTCCGGATCCGCTCTGATAAGCTCCGGCTCCGATCCGTGCGCAACGGGTCCGCCGGAAATGAAAAGCTGCCCGTCCCTTCCGCCGATGCAGGTGCAGCGGTGCTCTGAGTCGGCCGGCAGGTTGATATAAAGCTTGCGGCCCTCCCCGGCGAGCGAAAGCAGGATGGCTTCCGTGCCCTTGACCTCGTTGCCGAACTTGTCCCTTGCGGTCAGAAGGTCGGATTCGGGGAATCTCTTGTAGAAGGAGTCACGAAGCTCCGCGGAGATCATGACCGTTTTGGTCTGGCGGATGGGCTCGGCGTTCTTCGCCTCCTCCTCGGCCAATAGCTCCGCTTCTTCCTTTTCCTGTTTTCTGCGGGCGATGGGGTCCTCGTTGAGTATCTTGTCCGTCCGCTCCAGGACCTCGTCCCGCATGTGGTCGAGTATATTGTCGTTCGCGGAAACCGCCTGCGCATCGGAGAGCGCGTCGAGCTTCTTCTGATAGTCGGGATCGATCTTCAGCGGCTTGACGCGTTTGCTGTCATAATCCGTGCCGAGATAGTCCTCGCGCATGAAGTTTTCCCTGCGCTGATTGATCTCATCTATGCGCTGCTGCCTGCGCTGCGCCTCGCGCTGCTTTTCAAGCTCCTGCTGACGCTGCCGCTCCTGCTCCAGCCGGCGCTGCTGCTCCAGCTCGCGCCGGCGCTGCTGTTCCTGCTCCTGCCGCCGCTGCTCCTCAAGCTCCCGCCGCCGCTGTTCCTCCTGCTCCCGCTGGCGCTGGCGCTCCTGCTCCTGCTGACGGCGCTTGCGCTCCTGCTCCGCGGGATCGACGGGCTTAAGGATGGACTTTTCAAGACCGAGCTCCAGAACGTTGTTTGCGGTCCCGAGAAGCGCGTCGAACTCCTCCTTGGAGGAGCCGATCTCGGGCAAAACCTCCACGATCTGTTCATAGGCGCTCGGGCCGTTATTGCCGCGGTATTCCATGGACTCGGTAAAACCGTTCAGGTTTTTCAGCGACCGGTCGATAATAGGCGCGGTCTGCCGCGTGATGGAGTTGGTGGCAAGCGTGCTGAGCGCGTCGCCGAGAAAATTGCAGCTCAGCCCCAATGCTTCATCATCGAGCTTGTCCGCTGCTTTTTTGAGGGTATCCGCAAGCTTTTTCACCGCGTCGCTGTTCTGCTTCTGGCGCAGTCCGCTGCCGGCTTTGTTCTTTGCCACAAGATCTTTCCTTGAAATAACAGGCATGTTTCTCTTTCCTTTCTCATAAAACCGATTCGCGTCGATCCTGATGACGACGGCGTATTCCGGTCGTTGATACTATAATATTATAACAATACGAACGGATGCGCGCAAGAATTTGATGCTCAAAAACTTCGCAGTTCAGAAGAAAAATGATGAAAACTTCATGATATGCGAGGCGGCTCTAAGGTTCGTTGACGGTTAACCTTTTGAAGAAAGGAAACGGTCCGCATAGTCATATCCTCCTATAGCTTTCTGAGAACATAATAGCAGACCGAATTCGTTTTGACGAATGTGCAAAATACTTTTCAAAAAGAAAATCGAGATAAGCTCAATGCCCACCTCGATTTTTCTTAGCCTTTTCTGTGCCTTAATTCTTATTTCTTTGTGTATCCTTATCAGGAACGCTCCACCAGATCTTTTGACAGCCGGGGAAAAACAGCCACGTCAAGTGATCTATCGTCATGGCGATAATGGCTATAAGCTTTATTTGATTGGAATTCAACCCCTTTGATCTAAGCGCGCTCATTGTCCTGCCCTCTGCGGTTGGGTATTTTTCAATCAAGATTTTACCATATCTGCGGCTTGGATTCAATAATTTGGGATTAAGAATGCCGCCCCTTTTGGAGCGGCAAACTTATCGATCGTTTCAGTTCCTTCTCTTCACCGGTATGCATATCTCGCTCACGTAATCCGGTGCGGTGGGATCCCCCGGCAGGTAGTTTTCGATGTCGTAGTCGGGGATCAGCTCATACTCCGAAACGGGCAGCCATTCCTTGTAGATGCGTTCCCACATCGCCTGTATGGCGTCGGGCGCGGGGCCGACGCACCTGAACACCGCCCAGGTGTATTCCGGTATGCGGATGAGCTCGAAGCCCTCGGGTACGCCCCCGAAGTCCGCCGCATTGCAGCCTATGCCGTAGCAGAAGACGTCGCCGCCATCCTTCTGCTGCGCGCAAACGCCCAGATACCCGGGCACCTTCCTCAGGTTTTCGTCCGAATAATACTCGTCCCAGAACTTCGGGATCTCGGCCTCGCCGGTCTC
>JAGDDB010000321.1 GCA_017958265.1 Oscillospiraceae bacterium
GAATGGATATAAGAGCCTCTTATGCGCTTGCACTTATCGAATTTGAGGAAAAAAAGGCGCTGTCTCCGTTTGTAAGCTATTTCAGCCGCAATGCGGCAGAAGAAAGGATAAAAGCAATTATGAAAACAAGAAAATACTCGATGACCGCAATTGCCGCGGCAGTTATATTGACAGCTGCAATAACGGTTGGCTTTGCGACGGCTCCGGCATTTAAAGACCGGGGCGTGGGAATAATGCAGACGCAGGCTTCGTCGAATGGAGACGAGACCGCAAAAAGAAACGATACGGAAAGAGTTCGGTCAAGTGCGATACAAGAGCAGAAAACCGAAGAAAAAGCCGACGGCGTAAACCCGGAAAACGGCGCTCCCGATGCGTATTTAAAAAAGGCGGCAGATGCGATAGCCGAAAAACGGATTTTCGGCAGCAGAGTAATCGATGATCCGACCGGTTTTGCGGAGCGGGAATTTGGGAAAACGATTTTTTATGATGATCCTGATCGATCGAAGCGGATCGAAACCGACGTGTCGGAGCACGGCTGAGATAAGTATCCCCCCTTTAAGACAGCGGAAAAAGTCTTGAAGGGGGGACCTTTATATACTCATGCAGGCTGAGCCGTGATCAGATCACCTTTATCGGAAGCTGTGAGCTTTTCGTTATGCCGCCGAGAGTGAGAGAAGCGGTGATCAGGCTCAGACCGGGAGCTTTGGCCTTGACCACGCCGTTTACTATTTCGGCCACGGCCGTGTCGGAGGAGGACAGCTCAAAGGGCAGACAGGCGCAGTCGAGATGCCGGGCGTCTTCAAGCGTGGCGCTGAGGCTCAGAGGCGCGCTGTCGCCCGCGGAGAGGACGCGCTTGTCGCAGCGGAGGGTCACGGCCGACAAGGGGGCGTTCCAATCGCCGGAAATGTGTATCTCGCCGGACAGGATCATATCGTCCTCGTCGCTGCTGCGGCCCAGCCACAGCCTCCAGTCGCCCGGTTCCACCGCGTAGCACCCGCGGGGATAATTCCAGAATTTGAGCTCGCTCAGGGGCAGCGTGAGCTCCACGCGGCGGCTTTCGCCGCTCTCCAGCCAGATCTTTTTGAAGGCGGAAAGCTGCTTGTAAGGCTTGTTGTCGTAGCAGTTTATTTTTCTTGAGTACAGCTGCACTACCTCATAGCCGGCCATTTTGCCGGTATTCGTGACCGTTGCGGAGACCGTGACGGTGTCGTTCGCGTCGCAGTCGGTCCCGCTCAGGGCGAAATCGGAGTATTCGAATTCGGTATAGGACAGGCCGCGGCCGAAGGGGAAGGCGGGCTTGCCGAGCCAATAAAGGTAGGTGCGGCCCATCTGAGTGGCGGTATCGTGCACTCTCAGGCCGTATTCGCTTATGTGCGGCAGCTCGCTGTCGTCATTATACCAGGTCTCGCTCGTCCTTCCGCCGGGATTTACCTTGCCGAAGAGCACCGAGGCTATGGCGCTGCCCTGGCTTTCACCGGCGTAGGCCGCGTAAACTATGGCGGGCAGCTTGCCGATAAAGCGGCCCGTCACGGGGCCTACGCTTACCAGCACCGCGGTGATGTTGGGATTGATATCCGCGAGACGGCAGAGCTTTTCATCCTGATCGTAGGGCAGGGCGAGAGTGGCGCGGTCGCGGCCTTCACTGGTCACGCTGGGGTCCGTGCCCGCTATGACGACTACGGCGTCGGCGTCCGCGGCCAGGCGGCAGGCTTCCTCAAACAGCTCGGCCTCGCCGCGGTCGAGGTCCGGATCGTCAACGGGATGCCTTGCCTTGGGAGGCTCAAAGTCCATTTCCGCAAAGCGAGCCTGCATCTCGGCCTGCATGCGGTGCTCTTCCTTGATCTCGTCGGGCAGGCGGTCGTCAAGATACTCGGACAGCTCCTTTCCCGCTTCGCGGGCCTCTCTCAGCAGCACCTCGCTGCCGGGCAGGGCGCCCATGGGCCTGTCGGTGATATGCCAGCCCTTGGCGTAGCTTATCTCGAAGCCGAGCTCGGCGCCGAGGGTCTTTATGCCGCTCAAAGGCGGGATGCTCACGCGGGTGTCGGCAAAGCCGCCTATCGAATAGCTGCCGAGCTGGCGGTAAATGGCGTTGGGGCCGACGACAAGTATTTTCTTCGCCTTTGCCGGGGTAAGAGGAAGTATGTTTTCGTTTTTCAGAAGAACGATGGATTCCTCCGCGCCCTGCAGCGCCATGCGGGCATGCTCCGCGCTGCACAGGTCTCCGGAGCCGAGAGAATAATAGGGCTGTATCTCCGGGGGATCAAATTCGCCGAGCATGAAGCGCGCCGTGAAGCAGCGCACAAGGGCTCTGTCCATGGCGTCCTCATCGGTCATGCCCCGGTCGAGGGCTTTGCCGAGATAGGTCTTGTACTCGGTGCCCGTGCAGATATCGGTGCCCGCGTTGAGCGAGAGCGCGCAGGCTTCCTCCATGCTTTTGCCGTAGAAGTGGCCGCGCACCTGATCCCACATGAGGTTCTTGTTGGGGCCGACGTCGCCCACGGCTCCGGCGTCGGAAACGATATAGCCGTCAAAGCCCCATTCATCATAAAGGATATGCTGGAGCAGCTGTTTGTTCGCCGAGGCGGGAACGCCGTTGACGCGGTTATATGAGGTCATTACCGACATCGCGCCGCCTTCGCGGAAGCAGCTCTCGAAAACGCGAAGGTAGTATTCCCTCAGCGTAGCCTCGTCCACGTTGGAAGAGCCCGTATTGCGGTTGTATTCGGAATTGTTTACGGCGAAATGCTTGGGCGTGGATACGGCCTTGAGATATTTTTCGTCGTCGCCCTGTATGCCGCGGACGTACGCGGCGGCGAGCTTGCCGGCGAGCAGAGGATCCTCTCCGAAGGCCTCGTCGTTGCGGCCCCAGCGGGGATCGCGGCCCATGTTGACGGTGGGACACCAATAGTCGAGCTCCTTGCCCGTGGCGTTGTACAGCACGCGCATCTCATCGGAAATGGCGGAGGCGGTGCGGCGCACGAGCTCGGGATCCCAGCTGTTGCTCAGGGCAAGGCATACGGGGAAGGAAGTGGCCTCGTTGAATTTCTGGAACACGGCGATCACCCCGTGGGAGGCCTCGTTCCAATAGTTCCATGCTCTCACTCCGAGGCGGGGTATCTCCGGAGCGGAGCTGCCGAGCTGCAGTATCTTTTCTTCGCGCGTCATGCGCGAGACAAGGTCGACCGCTCTGAGTTTGAAGGGGAGGGAGGTATCCTTATAAGCTTCCATATGTCGCCTTCTCCTTTTCTGATATGTTTTATATTTTTATTTATAATCCTTAAGATATGCGGAGGTGTTGTCGAACATTTCCCGGAACATGCGCTTCGCGTCGTCCAGGCTCGCGGTCATGAGAGGGTCGGACACGAAGGCGCAGAAGGCAAGCTCCCTGTCACGGCGCAGGGCGGCCTCCGCGATGAGCTCCTGATTTGCCGAAATGCCGGCGATCATGGGCAGTATCGACGCGGGTATGTTTCCCGCGGAGACGGGCTTGAGACTGTTGCAGGTAAAGGAGGCGTTTGTTTCCACCACGGCGCCGAGGGGAAGATTGGGTATCTGGCCCACATTGGGCAGGTTCACGTTTGTGATCAGATCGCCGAGGCCCAGCAGGGCACGCATCTGCAGTACGCCCTCTTCGCCGCTGTTTTTGAAGGTGAAGGGAGTTTTGCCGCTGTAATATGCCTCGCTCAGCTCAAGCTTATGCCTGAGGTCCTCGCGGCGGTAGCTGACCGGAGTGAGCGTGAAGCCCCAGCTCTCGGCCGTTTCGGGGCTGCGCAGATACAGCCCGCCCTTGTTGAATTCGGCAAGATGCCTGTCGCCCGCGGCGCCCATTACTCCGAAGCGCAGCAGCAGATCGGCCTTGACGCGGTCCTGAGAGCCGAAATAGCTGAAATGCTCGTCGTGAACGATGGGCTTTGCCGGCTCGCTGAGCAGGCGGCGGCTGAAATCGTAAAGCAGAGGGAACAGATCCCGCCCGTGACAGCTTGCCGAGGTTATCCAGGTAAAGTGATTGAGGCCCGTAACATTCACCTTTATGTCGTGCCGGGGGATGGGCGCGCCGCCGTCGGAGGCGAGGAAGCCCAGCAGGGCCTGGGTGCCGAATACTTCATGGCAGCAGCCGAAGGCCTTGATCTCCGGGAATACCTTATACAGCGAGCGAACGCATACCGTCATGGGATTGGTATAGTTTATTACCCATGCGTCGGGGCAATTCTCCTTTATCGCCAGGGCGAAGGTCTCGAACATGGGCACGGTGCGCATGGCCCTGAGTATGCCGCCCGGGCCCGTGGTATCGCCCACGGACTGATAAATGCCGTATCTTTCCGGCCAGTGCACGTCCGATTCCATCTCGTCAAAGGTGCCGGGCAGTATGGATATCACTACGAAGTCGGCGCCCTTGAGCGCCTCGGGCAGGGTCTCCGCCGCCTTATAGGCGAAATTGTGAGGAATGGAATTGCCTATCTTCTCGTTGCGTTTGGCGGCGTCGAAATCGATATCGTAGAGATACACCGTGCCGGATATGTCGTCGGCCCGGGCAAGATCGCTCATGAGCGTCCATGCCCAGCCCCGGGAGCCTCCGCCTATATAGGCTATTTTCAGATCTTCCGCTTTGCTGCCGTAATGCTTCATTGATTTATGCCTCCGTTCGGTCCGTCATGTATATATTTGAAATCGCCGAAATAGACCTTGCCTTCTCCGCCGCCCGTAAAGAGGGCGATGCGGCTGCCCTTCCAAACGCAGGGCGTCATGAAGCCGCTGCCGAGCTCGACGGCGGGCGCGCCGCCGGACGGGATATACGCCGAGTGCACCTCGGTAAAATACTGCATGCTCAGCTGCATGGTGATCAAGCAGCCTTCGACCCGCTTTTCGCCCACGCGCAGACCGCCGCCTTCCTTGACCGCGGAAACTGCGTAGGGCTGACGGCCCATCAGCATGATCCCGGCGGCCTGTCCTTCGGCTGCGGCGGACATATCCAGCCTCACCCGCACCAGGCCGCAGGCGCCGGTAAGGCGCTGGGTCAGCACATTCGGCATTTTCATTACGTCGGTCTCCGCCGTACCCGTCAGCCGCAGACTGCCCCTGCGCTCGGAAAGAGACCAGAGGGAGTCGACCGGATTGTGGTTCCACTGCCATTGCCAGCCGAGCTCAGGCGACGAGAAATCGTCCGAGGTCCGGGGAGAGCATATCTCGCATACGGGCAGAGACGGCTTTTTGTGCCGCGTGACCGGGCCGTATATCTCCGGCCAGCCATCCTTCCACGCGGCGGGCTGCAGATGCACCACGCGGCCCGCGGCGCCGGTGGAGGAAAAATGCAGGAACCACAGTTCCCCGTC
>JAGDDB010000322.1 GCA_017958265.1 Oscillospiraceae bacterium
ATCAGAGCCAGCACGTCATCCACGCTCGGCTCGGCCTCGACGGTGCCGATGAAGTAATTTTCTTTTCCCATATCGCTCAAGAGCTTCTGCATCTTGGCATACACCGCGTTGGAGTCGGCCTCGGTGCCGTGGCCCATGAACACGATGGCGGTCTCGCCGTCGTCATACTCCGCGGTGGCGTCGACTATCGCGTCGGCAACGGTGCGGAAATCGGTATCGGTATCGAGGATGGGACGGCCTATGGATATCGTCTCGAACGCGTCGGAATACTGAGCCACCTCGGCGACGACGTCGTTGTACTCAAAGCCGGACATCAGATGGGTCGGCTGAATAACGAGATTTTTAACGCCGTTGGCCACCGCTCTGTCGAGAGCCTCGGTCATGTTGTCGATCTTTTCACCGTCGCGGCGCAGAACATGGTCGATGATGATCTGGCTGGTGAAGCCTCTGCGAACGTCCAGGTCGGGGAAAGCCTCGATCATGGCCTTCTCAATGGCGCCGATGGTCTCGCGGCGGCTGTCATTGAAGCTGGTGCCGAAGGAAACTATCAGCAGTTCGGTCTCGCCGATGCCGTCCGCGTTCAGGGGATCGTCAAGAGAGGCGTCGCCGGTGTCGTAGTTCTCTTCGTCCTCTTCTTCGTCTCCGCCCTGCTCGGGCGCATCGGTGACGGGAGTGTCGGTGGCAGTCGTTTCCGTTTTGTCGGCGTCGGGCGTTTTATCGCCGCCGGTGCAGGCTGTCAGAAGTCCCGCAGCGAAAACGAGCACAAGTATGAGTGCAAGCAGTTTTTTCATTTTTCTTCTTTTCCTCCGATTATTTTGAAAAAAATAACCTTTCCCCTGCGGGAAAGGCGTCATAAACCGCGCCGTAATATGCATACAGCGCTGCGGTGACATGACCAATTCCCCGTGGCCGAAGACCCTTGGGTCTTCACGTCAAAACAGCGGCAGGTTTCCTGACTTACGGATCTCGACGCAGGACCGCCTTCCCGACAAAACGTCAGTGACATAAATGGCCTGCATTCCCCGAATACAGTGACGGGATCGCACCGGATTTTCACCGATTTCCCTTTTAACCCCCCGGACGGCATCCGGGCGGCACCGCTGCTTTCATATCGGATTTTCCCAACTTATATCACACGCCCCGTTTTTTGTCAAGTGTTGACAGCCCGAATTTGCGCCCGTATAATAGCCTCGTATATCCGAAGCATCCATGCCGTTTAAGAAAGGAGCCGCCTTATGGAAAGCGTCATCCCCCGCGTAGTCCTCGCCGGAGCCGGGAGCGGTCACGGCAAGACTACCGCCGCCTGTGCGCTTATGCAGGCCTTTACCGATATGGGCGTGAACGTAGGCGCTTTCAAATGCGGTCCGGATTATATAGACCCCATGTTCCACCGGCACATCACCGGCCGCGGCACCAATCTTGATCCGTTTTTCTTTTCCGCCGATACCCTGGGCTACCTTTTGGACCGATACGGCACAAAAGACGGCATAAACATAATCGAAGGTGTAATGGGCTATTATGACGGCATCGGACTGAGCGACGAAGCCAGCACATATGCCGCCGCAAAAGCCGCGTCCTGTCCCGTTGTTCTGATACTCGGAGCCGGGGGCGCGGCTCTTTCCTTGCTTGCGGAGCTGGAGGGCTTTGCGCGCTTCCGTCCCGACAGCGGCATACGCGGAGTGATCTTCAACCGCTGCCCGCCCTCGATCTACCCTTCTCTCGCTTCTGCGGTGAACGAACGCTTCTCCGGCGCGATACGCCCGCTGGGTTACCTTCCGTCAATGCCGGACTGCTCCCTGGAAAGCCGCCATCTCGGGCTCGTCACCGCAGCCGAGGTGGACGGTCTCGACGAAAAGCTTGCCGAGCTGTCGCGCCGGGCAAAAGAGAGCGTGGATCTGCAGGGCCTGCTTGAGCTTGCCCGCAGCGCGGAAAAGCTCAGCTTCCGTCCTCCCGAGCTTCCGGAGGCCGGAGAAAGCGTGCGCATAGCCGTTGCCCGCGACCGGGCCTTCTGCTTCTATTACGAGGACAGCCTTGACCTGCTTCGGGATATGGGCGCGGAGCTCATTCCCTTCAGTCCCCTTGACGACGACCGTCTGCCGAAGGATATCCACGGGCTTTACCTCGGCGGCGGCTATCCCGAGCTGTACGCCGACCGTCTCAGCGAAAACCTCTCCATGCGCTCGGACATACTCGCCGCGCTGAGCCGCGGCCGCATCGCGTGTATCGCCGAATGCGGAGGCTTCATGTACCTCACCCGCGCCATAGCGGGCCGCCCGATGGTAGGTTTTCTCGACGGAGAATGCTCCGATGCCGGCAGGCTGACCCGTTTCGGCTATATAAGGCTTCGGGCCGGAAAAGACTGCATGCTCTGCCCCGAGGGCGGAGAAATAGCCGCGCATGAATTTCATCACTGGGACTGTACTCTTCCCGGCACGGACTTCACCGCCGAAAAACCCACGGGCCGAAAATGGGCCTGCGGCGCGGCGACCGACAGGCTGTATGCCGGTTTTCCCCATTTCAATTTTCTTTCCGAGCCCGGATTTGCGCTCAATTTCTATAAAACCTGCCTGGAGGTAAAGCACGCCAATGACTGAGATAATCAAGCCCGCCGACATTGAAAAGCGCAGCTTTGAGATCATCACGGAGCTTTTGGGCGATCGGCAGCTCGATCCCGAAAACGAACCGGTGATCAAGCGCGTTATCCATACCACCGCAGACTTTGACTATGCCGACAACCTTGTTTTTTCGCCGGGCGCGGTAAGCCGCGGCATACAGGCTCTCAAAGACGGCTGCGACATCGTCACCGATACGCAGATGGCAAGATCGGGCATTAACAAAGCCGCTTTGGAGCGTCTCGGCGGTCAGGTACACTGCTTCATGTCCGATGAGGATGTGGCCCGCGAGGCTAAAGAGCGCGGTGTTACCCGCGCCGTGGTCTCCATGGAAAAGGCCGCCGCTCTCAGCCTGCGCAAGCCCTGCATTTTTGCCATAGGCAACGCTCCAACGGCTCTTTTGCGCCTCAGAGAGCTGATACTCTCGTCGGAGGCCTCGGCAGCCCTCACGATCGCCGTTCCCGTGGGCTTTGTCAATGTGGTCGAGAGCAAAGAGCTGATACTGTCCTGCGATATCCCGTATATAGTCGCCCGGGGCAGAAAGGGCGGCAGCAACGTTGCGGCAGCCATATGCAACGCCCTGCTTTACCGCATAACGCGCTGATATGGACAGTTACGTCAACGTCTCCGGAAAACGCATGCGCATGGGCTATACCACCGGCTCCTGCGCCGCCGCGGCGGCAAAGGCAGCCGCTTTCATGCTGCTCACCGGGCGCCGCACCGAGCATATCGGCATAGTTACGCCCAAGGGCGTCGCCCTGGACCTTAAGCTGCACGATGTCAGCTTCGGGGACGGCTGCGTCAGCTGCGCCGTCGAAAAAGACGGCGGAGACGATCCGGACGTAACAACGGGCGCTCTTATTTACGCCCGCGTCGGCCTCAGCGACGTTCCCGGCATACTCATAGACGGCGGCGAAGGCGTGGGAAGAGTCACCAAGCCCGGCCTGGATCAGCCCGTGGGCGCCGCCGCCATCAACTCCGTGCCCCGGCGTATGATACGCGAAAACGCGGAAGAAGTCTGCCGTCTTGCCGATTACACGGGCGGATTGAGCGTGACGATATACGTTCCCGGAGGGGAAAAGATAGCCGATCGCACCTTCAATCCCCGCCTCGGCATAATCGGCGGCATATCCATACTCGGCACCAGCGGCATAGTTGAGCCCATGAGCGAGCAGGCGCTTATCGACACGATACACGTAGAGCTGCGCCAGCGCCGCGCCCTGGGAGCCGGGTATATCCTGCTCACGCCCGGCAATTACGGCGCGGATTACCTCAGAGACAGCATGGGGGTGGACGGCGAAAAGCCCGTCCGCGTAAGCAATTTCATAGGCGACGCTCTAACTTTCTGCGCCGACCTGGGCTTCCGCGGGATACTGCTCGTGGGGCACATAGGCAAGCTTGTAAAGCTGGCCGGCGGCATACTCAATACCCATTCGAAATACGGCGATCACCGCATGGAAATACTGCATGATCTTGCGGCAAAAGCGGGTATGCGCGATGCGGACGCGGAAAAAATACTCGAATGCGTCAGCTGCGACGAGGCGCTGCGCATTATCGACTCCGCGGGGCTCCGCGCCCCGGTCCTGTCTTCTCTCGGAGAAAACATCGCCGCGGTCATGAAGGGCGTATGCGGCGCTTCCGAGAGCGGAGCGATCGTTTTTTCCAATCAGCTCGGCTTTCTCTGCCAAACGCCGAACGCTCCCGAGCTTTTGAAAATAATAACGGAGGGATAGCTTTATGGTACATTTTGTCGGAGCCGGCAGCGGAGCGCCGGATCTTATCACACTCAGAGGCGCGCGTCTGCTCGCCGAGGCGGATA
>JAGDDB010000323.1 GCA_017958265.1 Oscillospiraceae bacterium
AGCAGGCCCTGCGCGTAGCGCACGGCGACTGCGAGCATGATGTGGCTGGTGGCGGCGAACATTTTATCCTCGGGAAGATCGGTGCGTATAGTGCCGTCAAGCTTCCCCTTTTCATACAGCTCGCTGAAGAAACGGTCGAACACGCCGATGGCTTCCAGATAGGGACGGAGCTGCTCCGCCGAGGCGCCCTCATGCTGAACGTAGTTATTGAAGTTCTGATTGAAGCGCAGCAGGGCCTTGTGGTTCTTATACAGGTCGATATAGCAGTCGAGATAGAATTCCAGCTCTTCCGCCGCGGTCATGGATGCGGTGCGTTTCTCCTTTCGGGTCTGCTCTATGCGTCCCGCGTATTCCGCCCACTTCCGCGCTCCTATCGCGATCACGAATATGAGCTTGGTATTGAAATAACGGTACAGCGTGGCGATGCCGATGCCGGCAGCGTCGGCCACCTCCTGCATGGATACGGGCTCAATGGCTTTTTCGGAAAAAAGGCGGAAGCCTTCCCTGAGCATCCGTTCCTGCCGCTCGCGCATTTCGATTTCGTCTTTTTCGGCGTTTCGCATAGGAGTCCCCTTAAAACAAAAACTATCATGATAGATGATATATCATGATAGCCCGTCAGTCAAGCGATTTATACGTCGATAAGCCGAAAAAGTGTACAAAAAAACGGCGTGCCGCGGCGGCGATTTCGTCGCGCTCCGTCCGCGGGGGAGAAAGATGATATTATGTTTCAAAACTATACTCGGACATGCTATAATGCTTCCATAAGAAAAAAACAAAACGGAGGACGATCATGGAAAGCATACTTAAATACCCGCATCTGTTTGAGCCGATCATACTCGGAGGCACCGTGTTCCGCAACCGTATTTTTTCCTCGCCCCAGGGCTTCTATAATTCAGGCCCCGAGAGCTATCCCAACGACGCGTGCGCCGCGTTTTTCGCCAGGAAGGCGGAGGGCGGCGTAGCCTCGGTGTGCATAGGCGACTGCATCGTGGACGGAAAGACCGGCACGCACTATCCCTTCCTTATGCGTATCGACGAAAGCGATTCGCTCCCCGGCTTTGCCGAGTATGCCTCGCAGGTCTCCCGCAGGGGCTGCGTGGCAAGCGTGGAGCTGAGCCACGCGGGGATATACGCTCAGGCCGTGGCCGCCCGGGGGGACCCGGTATACGGTCCCGTGGAAATGGAGGGACAGTACGGGCATGTGCTTGAGATGCCGGAAAGCGAGATAGAGCGCATCATAGGCTGTTATGCCAAGGCGGCGGCCTTTGCCAAGGGCGCGGGCTGCGGCATGGTGACGGTCCACGGAGGCCATGGCTGGATGCTGGCGCAGTTCTGGAGCAAGACCATCAATACGCGAAAGGACAGGTGGGGCGGGCCGGACATCGAAAACCGCATGCGCTTTTCGCTGGAGGTCTGCAGGGCAATCCGCAGGGCGGTGGGCAATAATTTCCCCATCGAATTCCGCATGAGCGGCAGCGAGTGCTGCCCGGGAGGCTACGATATCGACGAGGGCATAGAGTTTGCCAAACGTCTGGACGGGCTGGTGGACCTTATCCATGTTTCCGCGGGGCACCATCAGCAGCCGGACGCCATGGTCATAACCCATCCCAGCATGTTCTGTGAGGACGGATGCAACGCGAAATACGCCCGCGAGATCAAAAAACACGTTAAAACGCCCGTGGCCGCAGTGGGCGGCTTCACCGATCCGGCGATGATGGAGGAGCTGATAGCCTCCGGCGGGGCGGACGTGGTGGAATTCGCGCGGCAGACCCTCGCCGATCCGGATTTCGCGAACAAAGCGCGCACGGGCAGAGAGGACGAGATAAACAAGTGCCTGCGCTGCATGTCCTGCTTCGCCTCCACCGGAGAAGGGCGGCATTTCCACTGCGCCATTAACCCGGAGACCGGACATGAGCTGGAATACAGAGCGATGCCGCAGGTCAAAGAGCGCAAGACCGTGCTCGTCGCCGGAGGCGGCGTGGGCGGCATGGAAGCGGCGCTGACAGCCGCCCGGCGGGGACACCGTGTCATACTGTGCGAAAAGGGCCCGAAGCTCGGCGGAGTGCTGCTGTGCGAGGACAGCGTGCCCTTCAAGAAGCATCTGAAGGAATATCTGGAGCGGCAGGCCATGCTCTGCGCCCGGGAGGGCGTGGAAATAAGGCTGAACACCGCCGTAACGCCCCGATACGCCCTGGCGGAGAAGCCCGACGTGCTCATCGCGGCCCTCGGCGCAAGGCCGGTAAAGCCCGCGGTGGAGGGCATCGACGCGGCGAACGTGTTCTTTGCCGAAGAGGTATACGCCGATCCCTCCCTGGCGGGAAAGAAAACGGTCGTGCTCGGCGCGGGTCTGGTGGGCCTGGAGATCGCCTTGTTCCTGACGGACCTCGGCGTGGATGTGACCGTCGCGGAGATCGCGGCTTTTCCCAACATGGGCTTCGGCTCCATGCATACCCTTGCGGTGAACAAGGAGCTTCGCGAAAGGAACATTCCCGTGCATCTCAGCACAAGGGCTGCGAAAATACGTCCCGACGGAGTGGAGATCGAGGATACAAACGGCGCGGGCTTCATTCCCGCCGATACGGTCATCGTCGCCGCCGGCATGCGCGCGCAGAGAGATGAAGCCGTCGAATTGAGCCAATGCGCGCCGGAATTTGTGATGCTCGGCGACTGCAAGACGCCAAAAAACATCATCGCCGCTACCCAGCCGGCCCATACCGCCGCCATGCTGATCGGCACGAGATGAGGGTGGGCCTTACAACTGCGCGAAGCGCAATATAACTCGGCGTAAGCCGAATATAACTGCGAAGCAATATAACTCGCCGCAGGCGAATATAACTGAAGGGCGCGTTGCAAAATAGCGCGCAATAACAAAAGCGCCAGCTTTGTCCAAAAAGGACTTGGCTGGTGCTTTCGTTTGCGTTAGCCCCTCTGATCTTTTGTCTTCAATACTTAATGCTTTATATAATGGGCCGGATGGCGTTGTGTTCTGCCCGCTCCAAAATGCAGATCGCTTTCAGCGGCACGGAGATATTGGAGCTCAGGCGGTGTTTTCCATCCCAGGGGGTGCCAAACACCACCGCGCCGGCATCTGTCACGCGGATCAGCGGCTTGTCATCGTTGACCATGACGGCACGGTCCCCCAACAGCTCCCGCCAGAGGCGGGCATGGGTGCTTTTCCCCGTACCGCTTTTGGCAGTGAAAAGGTAGCCCACGCCGTCCACGGCCACGCAGGAACCGTGAAACAGCACGGTATCGTATTCCGGCATTTTCTCCGCGATCTTCCGGTACACCGCCAGCGTTTCCAGATACCCGTCCGAAAACCGCCGTGCCGGGATACCTTGGGCGGCATCCTCCCTTGCGGACTTTTCCCGTTCATAGTCAATGTCCGCCTGCGTTGTCTCCACAGAGAAATCCGCCGCAGCAACAGGGAAAAGGTAGTCTGCGCAGAGGCGGTGTACCTGATTATGGAGCGAGGTGACGGCAATGTTGTGTTCTGCAATTCTGTAGGTATTTGTCATGTTCATCCCTAAAAAGCAAAGCGGCAGGCAGCCTGTACTTATGGCCGCCTGCCGTCTGATCTCCATTTCAAGCGACCATTATGGCACTTCCGGGAGCAGAAGGTCCCCATTGTCATCCACTCCTCCGCCGCCGGCCCCTTCACCTCCGCCAGGTTCTTCTGTAGGTGGTGGCGTAGGATCGGGCTCAATTCCGATCTCCGGTGTCTCAACGTCGCCGTCTCCACCCGGTGTGGGCGTGGGAGTCGATATCGGCGAGCCGCCAGATCCTCCGCCTGATGGTGCGGGCGTGGGGGACGTTGGATTTTCCGTTTCTGCCGCCTCCACTGTGTTCCAGCTCAAGAGCGCGGCCTGTCCTCGGGTAATGGGCCGGTTTGTCTCCATGGCCGGGTCGCCGTCATAGAGACCGGCAGCTCGTGCATCCTCCCGCACGGCCTTGTA
>JAGDDB010000324.1 GCA_017958265.1 Oscillospiraceae bacterium
CAGATCCAGTTCATGATGGACCTGGGGGCCACCATCATCTGCTGCACTCCCTCTTATGCCGCCTACATCGGCGAGACTCTTGCCGAGCAGGGCTATAAGCCCGAGGACAACAAGCTCAAGGCGGGCATTTTCGGCGCGGAGCCCTGGACGGAGGAAATGCGCCGCGGCATCGAAAAGAGCCTCGGCATCAAGGCCTATGACATTTACGGCCTTACCGAAGTCAGCGGTCCGGGCGTGGCCTTCGAGTGCGAGGAACAGTCGGGCATGCACATCAACGAGGACCACTTCTACGTTGAGGTCATCGATCCCGATACCGGCGAGGTGCTTCCCGAGGGCTCGAAGGGCGAGCTGGTATTCACCTCTCTTGACAAGGAAGGCTTCCCTCTTTTAAGATACAGGACGAGGGATATCTGCGTGCTTTCCAGAAAGCCCTGCTCCTGCGGCAGAACGCATGTAAAAATGACAAAGCCCATGGGCAGAAGCGACGATATGATGATCATTCGCGGCGTGAACGTCTTCCCCAGCCAGATAGAGACCGTTCTTCTCAGCGAGGGCTACGCGCCCAACTACCAGATCCTTGTGGACAGAGAGCGCAACAACGATACTCTCGACGTATATGTGGAGCTGAGCCCCGATCAGTTCTCCGATAAGGTCTCGGACATCCAGGCAAGGGAAAGACGTCTCGAAAGCGCCATGCGCGGAATGCTCGGCATAGGCCCGAAGGTCCATCTGGTACCCCCGAAATCCATAGCGCGCAGCGAAGGCAAAGCGGTAAGAGTCATCGACAAGCGCAAGCTGCATGACTGAGCCGGGGCTTTGAAAGGAGGATAACAACATGGCGATCACTCAATTATCTGTTTTTCTTGAAAACAAGCCGGGCAAATTGGCGGACGCCGTCGAGGCGATCTCGCAGGCCGGTATAAACATCAGGGCAATGAGCATTGCGGACACCAGAGATTTCGGCATACTGCGTCTGATAGTATCCGACCTGTCCGCCGCAAAAAAGGTGCTGTCCGGCGGCTCCATCGTCCTGGACACTTCCGTAATAGCGGTGAAAATGGACGACCGGGCCGGGGCTCTGAGCCACGTGCTGAAAGTCCTTGACAAAAACATGATCAACGTGGAATACATGTACGCCTTCACAGCCTCCGGCAAGGACAGCGCATATGTCGTATTCCGGGTGGACGACATCAATCACGCCGAAGCCGCGCTGAACGGCGACGGGATATCCACGCTGTCCGACAGCGAGCTTATGAGCATGCTCTGACCGTATTCATCATCCATTTAACGGCGCGGCCTTTTGGGAGGCTGCGCCGTTTCTTTTTTTCTTTGCAAAACCCCGTGACAACTACCTTCTACGGTGCTAAAATATAATCAGGAAAATATAAGCATCAAAGGAGGTTCGACCGTGTATACGCTGAAGCCCATGACCGAGCGCGTGAAGACGACCCGGGAAAAATACCGCAGCACCACTCCCCGGGTGGACATTTCCCGCTATAAGCTCATCACCGAATTCTATCAGCAGCATCCGGAGCTTACCGGCCCCCTGCTTCGGGCATACGCCATGAAGCACATCTATGAAAACATCCCCCTGCGCGTTGAGGACGAGGACCTCATCGTGGGCGCCCTGGGCACCACCTTCCGCGCCTGCTCCTACTACCCGGAATACGGCGCCGATACCCTGGCAAGAGAGGTCAAAAGCGGCAATATTTCAAGCAGGAAGTACGACCCCTACGTGATCGACCCCGAGGACGGAGAATATGTCATCCAAACGGCGGATTACTGGCGCAAGGAAGCTCTCGGCACCAAGACCGGCGGATATATCATGGACGGCTATCTCGCCTTTGACGGCTCCGGCACCACCACTCAGAGCGCCTCTCATCCCGACGGCGGCCCCGTCGGCCATTTCTGCACCAACTATAACAGAGCCATACGCAAGGGCTTCGGCGCGATCAAGGCCGAGGCAGACGCGAAAATGCGCGAGATCGAAGACGGCGGCGCCTACGGGGACAGCATCGACAGATACTATTTCTACAAGTCCGTATCCATCGTCTGCGAAGGCATGATCACATTCACCAAACGCTATGCGAAAAAGGTGGAGGAAATGGCCGCCTCCGAGACCCGCCCGGCGCGTAAGGCGGAGCTGGAAAAGATGGCCGAGGTGCTGAATTGGGTCACGGAAAATCCTGCGAGGACCTATTACGAGGCGCTGCAGGGCCTCTTCCTCTATCAGATCTGCCTTGCCCTGGAGGGCAACATGCACGGCATGAGCTGGGGACGCATCGACCAGTATCTGGGCGACTACTACGAGCGCGACGTCGCCGCCGGCATACTCACCCCGGAATTTGCCCAGGAGCTTTTGGACATGTTCTTCCTCAAGGTCGCGGAAATGAACAAGTTCTGGGGCGACAGCGGCGAATACGGTGTGCCGGGCTATACCTCCGGCCAGCTCATCACCATCGGCGGCGTCAAGCCCGAGACCGGTGAGGACGCCACCAACGCCGTGACCTACATGTGCCTGCAGTGCTCCGGGCGGCTTGTGCTCCACGATCCCCCCGTGGCCCTGAGAGTACATAAAAATATGCCCGACGCGCTGTGGGAGGCCGCCATCGAAACCAACAAGATCTGCGGCGGCGTGCCCAGCATGGAGAACGACGAGGTCATCATCCCCGCCCTTATGGACCGCGGCCTGCCCATAGAGAGCGCCCGGAACTACTGCGCCGTTGGCTGTGTCGAGCCCGGCGGCTGCGGCGACGAATGGTGCGCCTGCGGCGGCACCGGCGGCGGAGACTTCTTCACTATGGTCAACGCCCTTATGGTGGGCATCAACAACGGCGCCAATCCTCTCCCCAGGCGGGATTGGTTCACCGGCAAGCAGGCCCCCGCCAAGCAGACCGGACCTGCCACCGGATATCTGAGGGACATGACTTCCTTCGACCAGGTGCTCGAGGCATACAAGCAGCAGGTGGAATTCTTCGTAAAGCTCCATATCAGTCTGACCAACAACTTCGAGTACATCGCCCGGCAGTACATGCCCCTTCCGGTGGTCAGCGCGACCATGGAGGGCTGTCTGGAGAAGGGCGCGGACGTTATGTGGGGCGGCGCGAAATACAACTCCACCGGCATCGCGGGCGTGGGCATAGGCAATCTGGCCGACTCCCTGCAGATGATCAAGCACCTCTGCTTCGACGAGAAGACGAAGCGCTGCACTCCGGCGGAGCTCCACGACGCTCTTCTGAACAATTGGGAGGGCTATGAGGATCTTTATCGCTACGTAAAGAACGAGGCTCCTCACTACGGCAACGGAGACCCGGAGGCGGACGCCTGGGTCCGCTGGGCCTCGGACGTATTCGCCGAAGCGGTGAAAAAGGGCTCCGGCCCCCGCGGCAACCACTGGAGCGCGGGACTCTGGCCCGTCACCACCAACGTAGCCTTCGGCCTCTCCACCGCCGCCACTCCCGACGGGCGCAAGTCCGGCGAGCCTTTGGCCGACGGCTGCTCCCCCGTACAGCAGATGGACAAAAACGGCCCCACCGCCGTGCTGCTCAGCGTGGGCAATATCGACCAACGGCAGTTTGCCAACGGTACGCTGCTGAACATGAAGTTCAGCCCCGGCTGCATGAACGGCGAGGAAAGCATCGAAAAGCTGCGCAATCTGCTCAAGACCTATTTCTTCGACCTTTTGGGCATGGAAGTGCAGATCAATATCGTTTCCGCCGAGACCATGCGCGCCGCTCAGAAAAACCCGGAGGAATACAGAGACCTGGTGGTGCGCATCGCCGGCTTCTCCGTGTACTTCGTGGAAATGCACCGCACCGGGCAGAACGACCTTATCTCCCGCACGGAGCTGAGCATGTAGTCGGCATCGCCGAAACGGTCCGTTTACCCGAAACAAAAACTGCGGGGCAGATCTTTGATCTGCCCCGCGATTTTATATTTTATAGTATTTTTCGTACTCTTTCGCCTATATACAGCGCGAGAGCGAGCTTGGCAAGGTCCGGCAGCACATACGGCGCCACGCATACCGACAGCGCCGAAACGAAGCTCATTGCCGAGCCGCGGCGCGCGTACACAGCCGCAAACCACAGCGTCCCGGCAAGGTAGCACAGCGCCAGGCCCAAAAGCAGCACGGCGTATTTTGCGGCGGCTTTTTTCCCCTTGAGTCTGTTTTCGAAGATCAGCCAGCACAGGCCGGTCAGAATAAATCCCGCGATATATCCGCCCGTCGGCCCCAAAAGATGCCCCGCTCCCCCGCGGAAGCCGGAAAATACGGGCAGTCCCGCCAGGCCCATAAGGATATGCAGCACCGTCGCCGCCGTGCCCTTCCTGCCTCCGAGCATCACGAGCGAACATGATACCGCGAAGGTCTGCATTGTAAAGGGCACCGCAAAGGGTACGGTGAGCCACGAACATACGGTCATGAGCGCGGCAGCCGCGGCAATATAGGCGATGCCGCGCGCCGAAATCTTTTTCATCGTGTCTCTGTCCTATATAAAAGGTGATGTGTATAAAAAACAAACAGTGTGTTTTCGCATAACGCATAAACTTAAGCAGATGCTGCCGTTAATCCGTCAAGCCGGAATATGCCGCTGTCAAAATCCGCCGTTATACTTCTTTTGAACTTTTGCCAGAATAATTATGGAAACGACAAGCCCCGCAAATAAAACGATCAGAGAAGCTGCCACGACCGCACCTTCTTTACCGAACAATGCAATAATACCGCTGATCAAAAGGGCTGCACTTATGGCAAACATTCCTTTTGCAAAAGCCCTGCCATACTCCCGTCTTTCGGATTCCTTAACGTGTGTTTGGTGATAATCATGTATCAGCTTGGTATTACCCTTATATACTGCAATGCCGATGATAAGGAAGAAAACCGCTATTACAGACATGAATATTGAATAGGCAATCATCTTTTCACCGCCCGACCCGTTTTGTTTCGTTTTACACTCTTTCCGCTTCTGCATCATCGGCAGGAAGGAATGAACAGACCTGCATCTTTATTCGCTTTAGTTGTTGTCGCATTTTATCCGGGACAGGGACTTCATCGCTGCACTCGGCTTTCGGAATGATCATTCCTCATCGGCAAAATCGTCCGACGTTTTCCCGTTGAGCAAAAGCAGCTTTTCGGCCAGCAGCCTTGAAAACCCGCTCAGTACGGCAACGAAGGTTATAAGATCGCCCGTGTCGCCGGTGGAGAGTTCTCCTTCCGACTCATGATCGAGTATGCCGGCGGCAAGCATGCCTACCTGCTGCGTAAAGTAAGACGCCGCCTGCCTGTGGCGTATGACATAGGCCGCGTAAGTCTCCCTGAGCTCTTCGCTGCCGAGACCCGCGGGTATCATGGTCTGCAGCGTGGGTATACTCAGGCAGTGCTTCATTGAGCAGATCATTATAAGGTAAGCAATGTGCTCACGGTAATACTTTTTCTTTATCGGCTCCGGCATGACCTTTTTTCTGACATAATTGTTTATCGCCGCCGGCGTTATGAACTGTTCCTCCTTAAGCTCCGGAGGAAGATAGTCCAGGTATCTTTTCAGCAGTGTGACGACCTGATCCATATACAGTCCGAGATCCGGGATATCTTCCCACTTCGGCAGTCTGTACTCGTCAAGATATTTCTCCCAGCGGCGGAGCTTGCCCGCTATCAGTGCTTTATCGAAGTTCATTGCCGCACTTCCTTTCTACCGCGTTCAGCAAATTATAGCATGTCACGGTTTTTAATTCAACATCATCCTATCTCTGTCTGTATTGACTTAGTCTTATAGATGTGATAATATAATCCACGATATTATATAAGCCCGGGCCGATGCTCCGGGCTTCTTCTGCGGCAGGCACCGCAGAGCGAGGAGCTTATGAAGAAAAAGTGGTTTCGTCTGGACAACGCCGCCCTTATCTTCCCGGCTGTGATGAAACGCCGCTGGAACAATGTCTTCCGCCTTTCGGCGGAGCTCAAAGAGGATATCGATCCCCGGTGTCTCGAGCAGGCGGCGGAGGATCTTCGCAAGCGCTTTCCGAGCTTTTTCGTGCGTCTTCGAACGGGCCTGTTCTGGTACTGCCTTGAAGAGATAGGCGGTCCGGTGCGCGTGCGTGAGGAATACGCCTATCCGCTCACGCACATGAGCAGGCGCGAGCTGGCCGACTGCTGCATAAGGATACTTTATTACGAAAAGCGCATTTCCGCCGAGTTTTTTCATTCCGTCACGGACGGGCACGGCGGGCTGATATTTCTGCAAAACCTCACGGCCCGCTATATTGAGCTGAAATACGGTGAAAAGATACCGGCCGAATACGGCATCGCGGAGCTCGGCGAGGCTCCGAAGGCCGAAGAACTGCGGGACTGTTTTCAGCTGTGCAGCGGCAGATACGCCGTGAGCCGCCGCGAGGAGACCGCCTGGCGCCTGCACGGCAGACCGGAGCGCGACAGCTTCAGGCATATCGTCACCGGCGTTATCCCCACCGACGCGCTCCTTAAGGCCGCTCATACGCGCGGCGTTTCCGTCACGTCCTTTCTTGCCGCCGTCATGGCGGAGTCCGTGTCCGTCATACAGCAGAGCGAAAGGCCCGTTTCACGGCTCAGGCCGGTGAAAATAACCGTGCCGGTGGACCTGCGCCGTCTTTTCGGCATGGATACCCTGCGCAACTTTTCCCTTACGGTAAACGTCGGCTGCGATCCCAAAACGGGCGACTATCCCCTTGACCTTCTCTGCTCTCAGATAAGTCACCAGCTCGCTCTGGAGACCGTGCCGCAAAAAATGGCGGGGCGCATAGCCGCCAACGTCAATCCTCAGAAAAACGCCGTTATACGCGTGATGCCTCTTTTCATAAAAAACATCGTGATGAGAAGCATCTATGCGGGCGTGGGCGAAAAGAAAGGCTGTCTCAACGTATCCAATCTCGGTCTTGTAAGACTGCCCGCCGAAATGGAAAAATACGTATCGCGGCTGGAGTTCATCATAGGCGTGCAGTATTCATACCCCAACAACTGCTCCGTGATAAGCTTTGGCGGCGTCACCTGCGTGAACATGATACGCAGCAGCCAGGAGCCCGAGCTTGAAAGATTGTTTTTTTCGCGTCTGGTGGATCTGGGCATTCCCGTAAGCATCGAGAGCAACAAAAAAAGGAGAAATTGAATGTACTGTGTTCAATGCGGCGTAAAGCTCGCGGACGGCGAGAAAAGCTGCCCTCTTTGCGGCATTCCCGTCATGTTCCCCGGGCTGACCGATATGGATCCCCATCCGAAGTATTCCGACCGCTACCCCCGCGAAAACGAGCACGGCAAATACGCGCTTCTCGGCTTTTTGACGGCGGTGGCCGCCGTAGTCTGTCTTGTAAGCCTGATAGTGTGCCTCCGATCTTTCGGCGGCGTAAGCTGGTCGGGCTATGTTATGCTCGGCACGGCGCTCGCGTGGATAATCCTGCTCTTACCTTTCTGGTTCCGCAGACCCAATCCTTTCATATTCCTTCCCGTCGACTTTGCGGCGGCCTGCGGATTTCTGCTGTACATATGCCTGTATAACCGCATGAATTGGTTTCTCAGCTTCGCTTTTCCGGTGACCGCGCTCCTGTGCGGACTTACGCTGACGGGCACCGCCCTTTTTCTGAACATAAAAAAAGACCGCATCTTCGTTGCGGGCGGTCTTTTTATAGCCATAGGCGGCAGCTGCATGCTTGCCGAGCTGTTTGCTCACATCACCTTCCGTATTCCCATGTTCCTTTGGTCCCTCTACTGCGTGAGCTTTTTCGGCGCCATCGGCCTGTTTCTGATCATCGGGGGCATGATACCCCCTTTAAGGGCCTTTCTTGAAAGAAAACTGTTTTACTGATACCTTTAAAAGCCTGTATGGACCCGCTTCAAACGGCGCTCTTTCGGCGCTTTTCATCTC
>JAGDDB010000325.1 GCA_017958265.1 Oscillospiraceae bacterium
ATTAAAATATGGAAAATGATATGCTGCCGATACCTCGGAGGTAACTGATATGGAGAACAATCAAAGCATCATCACGCCCGCCTTGACCGGCATTGTGGCCGAGATCAAGACTGTTTTGGAATCCGCCCGCCGCAATGTGGCCAGGCAGGTCAACAGCGAGCTTTTGAATACCTACCGGAATATCGGGCGCATTATATCCGAATATGAGCAGACCGTACCGGAGCGCGCTGATTATGGGAAGCAGACGCTGAAAGAGCCGGCAAAGGTGCTGACTGCTGAGTTTGGCAAGGGCTTTTCACGGGCAAATCTGAAAAATATGAGTGCGTTTTACCTGACCTACGAAAAATGTCGGACACTGTCCGGCAAATTGAGTTGGACACATTATTGTAAGCTATACAAATGTTCATGACAAGGAGGACAAAATGAAGATCGTGGTTTTGAACGGCAGCCCCCGGCCGAAGGGGAATACCGCGGCGCTTATCGCCGCATTTAAGGAAGGCTGCGAAAGCAGCGGACATCAGGTATCGGTCATACCGGTGGGGACAATGAATATCGGCGGCTGCAGAGACTGCGAATATTGCCACACAAAGGGCGGCGGGACCTGCGTCCAAAAGGACGATATGGAAAAGGTTTATCCCGCCCTGGCCGAAGCGGAAATGGTGGTGCTGGCGTCTCCGGTTTATTATTTCGGACTGACCGGCCAGCTCCAGTCGGCGGTGTCCCGCTTTTACGCGGTCGGCGCACCGGCGGCAAAGAAATGGGCGCTTCTGCTGACCTCCGGCTCGCCCGATGTTTACCCGGCCATTGAGGCGCAGTATCGGGGCATACTGAATTTCATTCAGGCAAAGGATCTGGGCATATTTGAATACGACGGCAAGCAGGTCGGTACGGAAGCCGCTTTCGGCGAGGTCAGGGCTTTCGGCGCGTCCCTGTAGGGAGGAAAAATGGAGCTTTTGCACGGTTCACCGTCTGATTTGAGCGGCAGAAGCGAGCGGGAAAAGCGGACGTATGCTTTTTTGGATAAGCTGGGCATATCGTTTGAACGGACGGATCATCCGGAACAGCCGGCGACGTCCATGGAGGTATGCGAGGATGTGGACGCGATACTGGGCGTGCATATCTGCAAAAACCTCTTTCTCTGCAACCGTCAGAAGACGGATTTTTATCTGCTTGTGATGCCGGGAGACAAGCCGTTCAATACAAAGGAGCTGTCCGGACAGATGGGCGTAAGCCGCCTTTCCTTCGGCGATGAGTCTTATATGGAGCAGTTCCTTGACCTGCATCCGGGCAGCGTTTCGGTTTTGGGAATTATGAACGACAGGGAACGGCGCGTCCGGCTTGTGATCGACGAGGATGTATTGAAGGAAGAGCTTTTCGGCTGCCATCCCTGCGAGAACACAAGCTCCATCCGGTTTGCGACGAAAGACCTGACGGACAGGATACTGCCTGCGCTGGGGATCAGGCCGGTGATCGTACATCTTGAAGGGGCGTCTGACGACAGCATGAAATAACCGCCATATGGCATCGCCGCCGGTTGCCGTGCCGTCAAAATGTATAATGACCACATCGTGGTTATTATCCCATATATGCTTTTCGGGGCCGGGTGATAAACCCGGCCCCGAAATTCGGTCAAATCATTTATGTACGGTATCTGTCTTTGAATGATCAGCCCGCAGTCACCGAGGTGATATGGGGGTTGACGCCCTCATACCAGTAGAGGAAGCCTTCCATATCCACGACGTCGCCCACATTCAGGGCCTTGACGGCGGCGTAAACGTCGCTGTCCTTGTCGCAGAGGTAGGACTCAACGGTGAAGGTATAGGTCTGGCCGTTCGAGGAAACGTTGAAGTAAAGGTCGTCGCCGTCCTCACCGGAGCCGTCCCACTTGTAAAGGAAAGCAGCGCCGTCGCCGCTGTCCTCAACGGTCATGCCCTTGAAGGAAACGAGCCTGTTCTGATAGTCGATGAGCTCATCGGTGCCGAGCAGGGCGGTAACGTCCGTGGGCTGGGCGATGAAGCTGCCGTCGATGATCTCAAACTGGCTGTCGATGATCTCGACTTCTCCGGACCACTCGGACTTGAAGCCGGAAACGCGGATCTTGGTGCCGGGAACGAGCAGAGCGTATTCTTCCTCGGTGCAGGGCATATTGTAGAGGAAGTAAGCGCCGTCTTCGTCCTGGGTGTAGAGAGTGGCCTTGTTGTCCCACCAGGACTGCTTGGCCTGAACGTAGGTCTCAACGGTCACGGCGGAGTCAATGTCGGCAGCGGCATATTCGGCATAGCTCATCACGGCGGAGTCCGTTTCGCCGCCCTCGTCGGGAGTGCCCTCATCGGGAGCGGGCGTGCTGACATCGGAAGCGGGAGTGACGTCGGCGGGTTTGTTCTCGGTCTTGCTGCACGCGGCAAAAGCAAGCAGCACGGCAAAGATCATGAGAACTGCCAAAAACTTTTTCATAGTATGATCGATCTCCTTTTTGTTTTCGTTCCGTCGGCCGTGAGGGCCGGGGAACGTTTGAATGTACTTATTATACTCAAAACCGTGCGTAAATCAAGTAATACATGCAATTCAGCGTTTTTTCTTTTTGAGGAAGGATATGAGGGCGGCGATGCCTATCAGCACCCATATGCCCGCAAGAGAGCCGAGCAGAGCTTTTGACGTCTTCGGCAGCGGCCCCATCTGCGCTTTGCCCGAAAAATCGGCGCCGCTGACCTGATTGAGACGGTAAAGGGACCTTACGTCGTCAAAAAGCTTGTCCATATACGCGTCGTTTACCGTTTCCTTGCGGCGCATGGACTTGGTCACGTTTTCGATCAGCTGTCCGGCGGCGTCGCGAAGGGAGGCCGAGCCGTTGAAAACGGGCGTGACAAAGGTGTTGCCGACATTGTCGAGCAGCAGCTTGGAGGCCCGGAGCTTCACATAATAGTATTTGCTGTTGTCCTCTCCCTCGCGGCTGAGATAATCCCTGTATTCGTCGGACTGCCGGGCCTTCAGCGTGACGGGAACATAGCCCTCCGTTTCGGCGTAGGCCGTCTGGACTTCGTCGGTCAGAAGGAACTGCGTGAACAGCCAGGCGGCAAGCACCTCCTGAGGGTCCTCCTTGTTGAAAACGCATACCGAGGGCCCCTGAGAGATCATCTGAGGCGCGTCGGGGTCAAACTGCGGTACGGTCATTACTTCGGTTTCAAAGTTTACCACTCTGTCCGCGCTTATATCCATGAGCGGCGCGTTGGAGCCCATCCACGTGGCGCCGGCAGTGGAGTCCAGGGCAAAAATGCACTGTCCGGCGTTGAAGAAGTTGCCGGGGTAGCTGGATATCTTGAAGGTCGAGAATGCTCCGGTGCCCGCGTGCTCGGCAATGGTATAGAGCAGCTGCTTGGTATCGTCATTGAACAGGAGTATCTCTCCGTCGGCGGTGGAATAGCCGCTGCCTTTCTGGCGGACGAGCTGTATCATCATATTGTCGGTGGACTTGTAGATGAAGGGTATCATGACCTTTTGGCCGTTGATTATGAAGTTCCCGTCCGCGTCCTTTGCCATGGCAGCCTCGGATACCTCCCATACGAAATCCCAGGTAAGGGTTTCCGGCAGAGTATAGCCGAGAGCCTCGACGAAGTCCCTGTTTACATAGCAGGCCTCGGTCGAGCGCATGTAGGGCAGAGCGTAACAGTGGCTGCCGATGCGGCATTCGTTGAGGAACTGCGGCACTATTTCGGCTTCCGTAGGCGCATCGAAGCGCACCTTGCGTCCGCCGAGACCGTATGCGGGATCGGAAAGGAGCTCGTCCAGGGGCACTACGACCTCATCGCCGGTGAGATAAGTAGCTATA
>JAGDDB010000326.1 GCA_017958265.1 Oscillospiraceae bacterium
AGCTCGCAGCCGCCGCGCCGATAGAATTCAAGCGCTTTTTTCCCAACGGGAAGTATGCAGTGATCCTTGCCTGTGCAGAGAGTTTTTGCCAGGCGGAAAAGATTGGCGTTATACCCGCCGGCAAGGCCTCTGTCGCCGCCGATGACGACGAAGCAGGTCCTTTTCACCTTGCGGGGCACGGCAAAGACCGAAGAGCTTTCCGCCACGCCGGCCTGAAGGCCGACTATCGCCTCGGCGAGCACGTCGTGATAAGGACGTACGTTTTCGGCGCGCTCCTTTGCACGGCGGAGCTTGAGCGTGGATACCAGCTCCATGGCTTTTGTTATCTGCCGGGTGCCCTCTACGCTCTTTATGCGGTTTTTTATCTGCTTAAGCGAAGCTCCCATTTCGGATTATCCTTCAAATTGTTTTTTGCAGGCCTCGATGGCCGCGCGGAGCTCGGCCTCGGTCTCCGCGGAAAGATCTTTGGTCTCGGAGATGCTTTCAAGCACGGCGGGACGATTGGCGGAAAGATAATCAAAAAGCTCGGATTCAAAGCTTTTTATCTTTTCCGCGGGGATATCGGAAAGAAGGTCGTTTACTACGGCGTAGATGATGCAGACCTGCTTTTCAACGTCTATGGGGCTGTTGCGGTCCTGCTTGAGGACTTCCACTATGCGCTCGCCCTGAGCCAGGCGGGACTTCGTATCGGCGTCGAGATCGGAGCCGAACTGCGCGAAGGCCTGCAGCTCGCGGTACTGGGAATAAAGCAGCTTCAGCGAGCCGGAGACTTTCTTCATGGCCTTAATCTGCGCGCTGCCGCCGACGCGGGAAACGGAAATGCCCGGGTTTATGGCTGGACGCACGCCGGCGTGGAAGAGCTCGGACTCAAGATATATCTGGCCGTCGGTTATAGAAATGACGTTTGTCGGGATATAGGCGGAAACGTCGCCCGCCTGGGTCTCTATTATCGGCAGAGCGGTTATCGAGCCGCCGCCGTATTCGGGCGCCACGCGCGCGGCGCGCTCGAGAAGGCGGGAATGGAGATAAAAGACGTCTCCGGGGTAGGCCTCGCGTCCGGGCGGACGGCGGATGAGCAGGGAAAGAGCGCGGTAAGCGACGGCATGCTTGGAAAGGTCGTCGTATACTATGAGCACGTCCTTGCCCTTATCCATGAAATACTCTGCCATGGCGCAGCCGGAATACGGAGCGATATACTGCAGCGGAGAGAGCTCGGAGGCGGACGCGGAAACGACTATCGTGTATTCCATGGCGCCGTTTTGTTCGAGCGTTTCTACCAGCTGGGCTACGGTGGAGTTCTTCTGGCCGATGGAAACGTAAATGCAGATAACGTCCTTGCCCTTTTGATTTATTATGGTATCGACGGCGATGACGGTTTTGCCGGTCTGCCTGTCGCCGATTATCAGTTCTCGCTGGCCGCGGCCGATGGGTATCATGGAGTCGATGGCCTTAATGCCGGACTGAAGCGGGACGGAAACGGATTTGCGCTGGATGATGCCGGGGGCGTTGCGCTCGATCGGGCGGTATTCCGCCGGCTCTATGGGCCTTTTGCCGTCTATGGGCTGGCCGAGCGCGTCCACCACGCGGCCGATGAGGTCTTCGCCGACGGGGACGGAAACCACCTGGCCCGTGCATTTTACAAGGCCGCCCTCGCTTATTCCGACGTCCGTGCCGAGCATTACGACGCTGATGTAGCTTTCTTCGAGGTTGATAGCCATGCCGTAGGAGCCGTTTTCAAAAAGGAGCAGCTCGTTGGCCTTGCACTTTTCGACGCCGTGCACCTTGGCGATGCCGTCGCCTATCTGTATGACGTGACCTATCTCATCCTGAGAGATAGTTGAGGAATAGTTTTTTATCTGGTGCTTTATTACTTCGCAGATATCTTCAAAAGCCAGACTCACGGTCTCACCAACCTTACACTGTTGTTTCACGCAGACTGCGGCGCAGATCGTCGAGCCTGCTCTTTATGCTGTCCTGCAGCTGTATGCCGCCGTAGCGCAGGACTATGCCGCCTATCAGCGACTCGTCCACGCTGGCCTCCAGCAGGACTTCCTTTCCGGTGATGTTTTCGAGCTTCTTTTTAAGGGCGTCGTACTGCCGCTCGGAAAGGGGAACGGCGGTAATAACGGAGGCGGGAAGCGTGCTGCTGATCTTCTGGTAGCAGCTGCTGTACGCCTCGGCGCATTTCGCGAATTTATACATGGAATGCTTTTTGCACAGGATGCTTATGAAATTCATAAGATACGGGTCGACCGAGCCCTCAAACGCCTCTGAAAGAAGCGCCAGTCTTTCCGAAAAGGAAATAGCGGGGGAATCGACAAGCGTGCAGTAGCGTTCGTTCTCCTTAAGAAGACGGCAAACGTCTTCAATTTCGCTGTTTATTTTCGCGGCCGTACCGTTTTCCGCGGCAAGCTCAAAGAGCGCTTTTCCGTAAACTTCGGCGTCAATCATGGCTCTCACCGAGATTCTCTATGAAAGAATCTATCAGCTCCGCGTGATCTTCTCTCTGGATGCTCCTTGCGAGCACGGCCGAGGCGATATCCACCGCGATAACGGAAACGTCGTCCTTCAGGTCGTTCAGGGCGTGCTTCTTTTCGCGCTCTATCTGCTCGTCGGCGCGCTTG
>JAGDDB010000327.1 GCA_017958265.1 Oscillospiraceae bacterium
GAGGGATACGACGCCCTGCTGGACGTGGTGTAGGAGTGACGGACAATGTGCTAAATTATCGGATACTGCGGCAGCGTCCACGAATCCTACGCGTTTGAAAAAGGGTTCGCGCGAAAAAAATCGCGCGGACCCGACGACAGCAGGATAGTCGACACGGGCAGCGGCCTTTTGGGTTTTCACAGGCTGTCCATCATGGGCCTGACCCCATCGGGCATGCAGCCCTTCGAGCTGGACGGGAGCATGGTCGTATGCAACGGCGAGCTTTACGGATTTGAAAAAGAGCGCGAAAAGCTTAAGCAAAAAGGCTATTCATTCCGTTCGGACAGCGACTGCGAGATCATCCTGCCGATGTATTTTGAATACGGTACGGACATGTTTTCCATGCTCGATGCGGAGTTCGCCTGCATAATCTTCGACGGCAGGACAAAGGAATTCATAGCCGCCCGCGATCCCATAGGCATCCGTCCTCTCTATTACGGCTACGACGCCGAAGGGACCATCCTCTTCGCAAGCGAAGCGAAAAACCTCGTGGGTCTTGCCGGGAAGATCATGCCCTTCCCTCCCGGGCACTATTATAAAGGGGGGAGCTTCATCCGGTATTGCGATATCGCCTCGCCCGGCGCCGTATGCCGCGATGATCTTGAGACCGCCTGCTCCAATATCCGCGAAAAGCTCATCGCCGGAGTTAAGAAGCGCCTTATCTCCGATGCGAAGGTAGGTTTTCTGCTTTCCGGCGGTCTGGACTCTTCCCTTGTCTGCGCGATAGCAGCAAAGGAAAGCGCCGCGCCCATAGAGACCTTCGCCATAGGCATGAGCGAGGACGCAATAGACCTGAAATACGCAAAACAGGCCGCGGATCATATCGGCAGTCATCACACGGAGGTCTATATGACCCCGGACGAGGTCATTTCATCGCTGGAAGACGTCATTCACCTTCTCGGGACCTTTGATATCACCACCGTTCGCGCGAGCATGGGGATGTATCTCGTCTGCAAGGCGATACATGAACGCACCGATATCCGCGTGATCCTCACCGGAGAGATATCCGACGAGCTTTTCGGGTACAAATACACGGACTTCGCGCCTTCGGCGGCAGCCTTTCAGGCGGAGGCCGAAAAACGGGTACGCGAGCTTCACATGTACGACGTGCTTCGCGCGGACCGCTGCATATCGGTAAACTCCCTGGAGGCCAGGGTGCCCTTCGGAGATCTGGATTTTGTCAAATACGTAATGAGTCTGGATCCGGAAATGAAGCTGAACAAATACGGCAAAGGGAAATACCTTCTCCGCCACGCCTTTGAGGGCATGGATTATTTGCCCGACGCCATCCTGTGGCGCGAAAAGGCGGCCTTTTCCGATGCGGTGGGCCACTCGATGGTCGATTACCTCAAGGAATACGCGGCGAAGTGTTATTCGGACGCCGAGTTTGAAGAAAAACGGGTGAGATACGGCCATGCGCGGCCCTTCACCAAGGAATCGCTCCTCTACCGCGAGATCTTCGAGAAATACTACCCCGGTCAGGGAGAGATGATAGCGGATTTCTGGATGCCCAACAAGGACTGGGAGGGCTGCAATGTGGACGATCCTTCGGCCCGCGTCCTGTCCAACTACGGAGAAAGCGGAAAATAATAAATACAATAAAGGCGAAGAGAGTTATGTTCTCTTCGCCTTTGGGAGGTTCATATGTGCGGAATAGTCGGATTTACCGGAAAACAAAGCGCGGCGCCCATCCTTCTCGACGGTCTGAAAAAGCTGGAATACAGGGGATATGACTCCGCCGGCATCGCCGTAATGGACGGAAATACGATAAGCGTCAGCAAGGTCAGGGGAAGGATAGCAAATCTCTGCGAAAAAACCGGCGACGGCGCTTCCGTTCCGGGCAGCACCGGCATAGGTCACACCAGATGGGCCACCCACGGCGCCCCGACGGAGGAAAACGCGCATCCGCATCTGAGCAATGACGGCCGCTTTGCCGTGGTGCACAACGGCATCATCGAAAACTACATGGCTCTGCGGGAAGAGCTGATCCGGGACGGCTATCGCTTTCAAAGCGAGACCGACACGGAAGTGATCGTTCATCTGATCGAGATGTATTACCGCGGGAATGTGCGCGACGCGCTCATCAAGACCGCGAACAGGCTCCGGGGCTCTTACGCTCTCGGCGTGATCTGCTCGGAGGAGCCGGGCAGGATCTACGCGGTGAGGGAAGCAAGCCCGCTCATCCTCGGGATAGGGATGGAAGAAAACTTTTTTGCCTCCGATGTGACCGCGCTGGTCAATCACACCCGAAACGTCGTCTATCTTGAGGACGGCGAGTTCGCGGAGCTCTCCGGGGATGAGATAAGGATCTTCGACTGCACCGGCCGCGAGATAAACAAGAAAGCCTCGCGTATCTCGTGGGATGTTCAGGCCGCGGAAAAAGGCGGCTATGACCACTTCATGCTCAAAGAGATAATGGAACAGCCGGCAGCGGTGAAGGCGGCCATTGCCCCGAGGATCAAAAACGGGAAGATCGACTTTGATGAGCTCGGCGGACTTGTTTCGGAGCTTCCCGAAATACGCAAGATAGTCATCACCGCCTGCGGCTCGGCCTATTACGCCGGCTGCGCCGGAAAATACGCTTTGGAGCGTCTGTGCCGCATCCCCGTGGAAACTCAGCTGGCAAGCGAGCTGAGATACAGCGACCCGCTCATCGACGGCAGCACACTTCTGATAGTCATCTCCCAGTCGGGCGAAACGGCGGATACCATTGCAGCCATGAAGGAATGCAAGTCAAGAGGAGCCAGGACTCTTGCCGTGGTGAACGTTGTGGGCAGCTCCATAGCCTCGCTTGCCGACTATACCGTCTATACCTGGGCCGGACCGGAGATCGCCGTAGCGACCACGAAGGGCTATACCACGCAGATCTCGGTCCTGTATATGCTCGCGTTATTTTTTGCCGAGCGGCTCGGACGGCTCGGGGAGGACGCAGGCGGTCTTATCGGCCAATTGCAGGCTCTGCCGCGCCGTATCCAGCAGGCCATCGACATGAATCCCTCCATCCCGGCGCTTGCCATGAAATATCACGAAAGCCGCGCGCTCTTTTTCATAGGCAGAAATACCGATTACGCCGTCGCGCTGGAGGGCGCGCTGAAGATGAAGGAAATATCTTATCTTCACGCGGAAGCTTACGCCGCCGGAGAATTGAAGCACGGCACCATCGCCCTCATCGAAGAGCATCAGCCCGTCATCGCGCTGTGCTGCAATCCCTCGGTCATGGAAAAAACTCTGAGCAACATCGTGGAAGTAAAGTCACGCGGCGCGGAAGTCCTTGCGCTTACCTTCCGCAACAACCATAAGATACTCTCGGCAGCCGACGATCTGCTGTTTATCCCGGATGCGGACGCTTTATTCAGCGCAGTGATCGAGATCGTTCCGCTGCAGCTTCTGGCATATTACGTAGCCAAGGCAAACGGCTGCGATATCGACAAGCCGAAAAATCTCGCCAAGTCCGTCACGGTAGAGTGACGCGGACACGGCGCAAAAGTATGGAGGCCGATCATGATCAAGGGCGAACAAATATACGAAGGAAAGGCAAAAAAAGTATTTGCCACGGATGATCCCGAGCTGCTGATCGTCTCATATAAGGACGACGCGACGGCTTTCAACGGTCAAAAGCGCGGGACTATCGAGGGAAAAGGGATCATCAACAACAAAATGAGCAACGCGCTGATGCGCCTGCTGCAAAAGCACGGCATACCCTCGCATTATGTCGAAGAGCTCAGCGAGCGGGATACCCTGGTAAAAAGGGTGAAGATAATCCCCCTCGAGGTGATCATACGCAATATCTCCGCCGGCTCGTTCGCGCAGAGATACGGCGTGGACGAGGGCATCGTCTTTGCCTCGCCGACCATCGAGTTTTCGTACAAGAACGACGCCCTGGGCGATCCGCTCATCAACGAATATCACGCCCTGGCTCTCTCACTTGTCTCAAAGGAAGAGCTTGAAACCGTCAAGGACCTCGCGTTCGGGATAAACGAAGTGCTGAAAAGCTTCTGGGCTTCCTGCGGCGTAACGCTGGTCGATTTCAAGCTGGAATTCGGCAGGCTGTCCGACGGCACGGTCGTTCTTGCCGACGAGATCAGCCCCGATACCTGCAGACTTTGGGACAGCGAGACGGGAAAAAAGCTCGACAAGGACCGTTTCCGCCGCGATCTCGGCGGCGTGGAAGACGCCTACCGGGAGATCATGGCAAGAGCTGAGCAAGCGCTCGGGGAGGAAAAATGAGCAACTGCGTTATCGTAGGCATAAATTGGGGCGACGAAGGCAAGGGCAGGATGGTCGATCTGCTGACCGATCACTATGACATAGTCGTGCGCTATCAGGGCGGCGGCAATGCCGGACATACCGTCGTCAACGAAAAGGGCAAGTTCGCGCTTCATCTGCTTCCCTCGGGGATATTCAGAACGGGCGCGGTCAATATCCTCGGCAACGGCGTGGCTCTCGACCCCGAAAACCTGTGGATAGAGATACAGGACGTTCGCTCGAAGGGCGTGGATATCACTCCGGAAAATTTGATGATAAGCGACCGGGCGTCGCTGCTGCTCCCGTGGCACAGGGAGCTTGACGCGCTTGAGGAAAAGCGTCTCGCGGACAAACAGTACGGCTCTACGAAGCAGGGTATCGCCCCCTTCTACTCCGACAAGTATCAGAAAAAGACCGTTCTTGCGGGCGAGCTGTTCGATCCCGATGAGCTGAAAGAGCACCTGCTGGATCTGCTGGATTGGAAAAACCTGACTCTTACGAAGGTTTACGGCAGCGAGCCCTATACCATGGAAATGCTGGAGGCCTGGCTCAGGGATTTCTGCGAGCCGCTCAAGCCCTTTATCCGCGATACGGGAGCTTTTCTGAAGGCGGCCCGGGATGAGCACCGCGGCATATTGTTCGAGGCGCAGCTCGGCGCGCTTCGGGATCTCGATTTCGGCATCTATCCCTATACTACGTCCTCCAACACCCTTGCGGCCTATGCGCCCATAGGCTCCGGTCTGCCTTCGGTCAAAATCGACGAGGTGATCGGCGTGGTCAAGGCCTATTCCACCTGCGTCGGCGAAGGACCCTTCGTATGCGAAATGTTCGGAGAGGACGCCGAGAGGCTCAGACAGGCCGGCGCCGAATACGGGGCAAAAACAGGCAGGCCGAGACGCGTCGGCCCCATAGACCTTGTCGCCACACGCTACGGCGTAGAGGTCCAGGCCGCCACGAAGCTTGCCCTGACGAAGCTGGACGTGCTCAGCTATATGGACAGGATCCCCGTCTGCACCCGCTACCGTATCGGCGGCAGGGAGACCGACCGCTTTCCTTTCCCCGAAGAGCTCGGCAGGGCCGAGCCCGTCATCGAATATCTGGACGGCTGGCTCTGCGATATTTCCGACGTCAGGCACTGGGACGAGCTGCCCGAGGCCGCCCGGAATTACGTGACCTATATCGAGAACGCCGTATCATGCCCCATCGCCTACATATCCGTCGGCGCGGAACGCGACAGCATCATTTACAGATAGGCGGACCTCTGCCGCCGGGAACGCATCTTTTCGGCTTTTTTTGCCGTTTTTCTTTGTTGTGAAGGAGAAGTAAAATGACTGACCGTTATCAATCCCCCCTGTCAACGCGCTATGCCTCCGAATACATGCTCGAGCTCTTTTCGGCGGACACCAGGTATCGAACATGGCGCAGGCTATGGCTGGCTTTGGCAAAGGAGGAAAAAAAGCTCGGCCTTCCGATCTCCGATGAGCAGATACGCGAGCTGTCGGAGCATATCGAGGATATCGACTATGACTGCGTCCGCGAAAGGGAAAAGGAAGTACGGCACGACGTTATGGCGCATGTGTACGCCTACGGGAAGGCCGCGCCCTCCGCGGCGGGCATAATCCACCTCGGCGCGACGAGCTGCTATGTTACCGATAACGCGGACCTCATCATTTACCGTGACGCTCTGACGTATTTACGTTCGGAGCTTTTGTCCGTTTTATCCGAACTTTACCGTTTTGCCGACCGGTATAAGGATCTCCCCGCTCCGGGGTATACGCATTATCAGCCTGCGCAGCCCGTTACCGTGGGCAAGCGCGCCGCGCTTTGGATGCAGGATCTTCTGTCCGATCTGAAGGAAACGGACTTCGCCCTTGAAAAAATAAAGTTCCTCGGCTGCCGCGGCACCACGGGAACGGAGGCAAGCTTTATGGACCTGTTTGAGGGCGACGGCGGCAAGATCGACCGGATGAATCGTGCCCTTGCCGCGGATTTCGGATTTGAGGAATGCTTCGACGTATGCGGCCAGACTTATCCCCGCAAGCTGGACAGCCGCATTCTCAACGCTCTTTCCTCCATCGCGCAAAGCTGCTGCCGCATGGCGAACGATATCCGGCTGCTGCAGCATGACAGGCAGCTTGAAGAGCCTTTTGAGACCACTCAGATCGGCTCGTCCGCAATGGCCTACAAGCGCAATCCCATGCGCTGCGAGAGGATATGCTCACTTGCGCGCTTTTTGATGACGGACGCCGTGAACGCCCCGCTCACCGCCTCGTCGCAGTGGCTTGAAAGAACGCTGGACGACTCCGCGAACCGCCGTCTGTCCATGCCGGAGGGCTTTCTCTGCGCCGACGCGATCCTGCGCCTGACCCGGAACGTGGCAAGCGGACTGCGCGTAAACGAAAAGGTCACGGCAAAGGCCGTAAACGAATATCTGCCGTTCATCGCTACGGAAAATCTTCTTATGGAAGCGGTCAAGCGCGGAGGCGACCGGCAGAAACTCCACGAGATCATTCGCAGATGCTCCATGGAAGCTACGGAAAAAATCAAAAACGGCGAGGAGTGCGATCTGCTCCGGCGCCTTGCCGAAGAGCCCGGGTTCGGATTTACGGAGGACGAAATAAAAGCTATGCTCGATCCCCGACTGTATACGGGCCGCTGCGCCGAGCAGGTGGACGCCTTTTTGAAAAAGATCGCTCCCCTGCTCTCGGCCCCCGAGCAGCCGGCGCCCCGGATAGAGCTTTAAGGAAAAACGCGATGGAAAAAATACTTGTTTTGGATTTCGGCGGTCAGTACGATCAGCTGATCGCCCGCAGAGTACGCGAGCAGCATGTTTACGCGGAGATCAGGCAGTATGACGCCTTCTCCCCTTCCGAAATAAAAAAGGAAGGATACCGGGGGATCATCTTTACCGGCGGGCCGAACAGCGTATACGATCCCTCTTCCCCCCGCTGCGATCCCTCCGTGCTCGAGTCGGGCGTGCCCGTCCTCGGCATCTGCTACGGCGCGCAGCTTCTCGCCTATATGTGCGGCGGAGAGGTCGCCGAGGCGGAAAACGGCGGCGAATACGGCAAAACCCTTCTGAAAACCGAGCCTCACGTCCTGTTTCGGGACGTTCCCGCCGAGAGCGTATGCTGGATGAGCCATACCGACCGTATCCGTACCGCGCCCGCGGGCTTCCGCATAACGGCGGCAACGGACAAATGCCCCTGCGCCGCCATGTGCCGGGACGACAAAAAGCTGTATGCGGTCCAATTCCATCCGGAGGTGGTCCACACCCGGTTCGGCAGCAGGATCATACGCAACTTTCTTTTTGACATCTGCGGCTGCAAAGGCGATTGGAGCGCGCCGGACCACGCCCGCGAGCTGATAGAAAAATACCGCTCGGGCCTCTCGGGCAAAAAGGTGCTTTTGGCGCTTTCGGGAGGCGTTGACTCATCCGTCGCGGCCCTGCTCCTGCACAAGGCCGTCGGCCGGGA
>JAGDDB010000328.1 GCA_017958265.1 Oscillospiraceae bacterium
ATGCATGACTATGGCGCTCGGGGTCCCGGTATTCGCTCCGGCCTCGCTCAGAGCCTTATAAAGCTTTTCGATATCGTGTCCGTCCGTCTCGATGGTGTTCCAGCCGAAGGCCCGCAGCTTTGCCGCGATATCTCCGGTATCCATAACGTCCCTGGTATATCCGTCCAGCTGCTGACCGTTCACGTCGATTATGGCTGTGAGTCGGTCAAGACCGTAGTGCCCGGCAAACATGAAGCCTTCCCAGTTCTGGCCCTCGTCCAGCTCGCCGTCGCCTATGATCACGTACGTGCAGCTGTCGCGCCCGTCCATCCTGTCGCCGAGGGCTATGCCTGCCGCCGCGGAAATGCCCTGGCCGAGAGAGCCCGTGGTCATATCTATGCCCGGGGTCTTGTTGCGGTCGCAGTGGCTGGGCAGCCGTCCGCCGCCTCTGTTGAGCTCGCAGAGCATCGACTGCGGGAAAAAGCCCTTCATGGCCAGCGTGGCGTACACTGTCGGTCCGGCGTGGCCCTTTGAAATGACAAGCTTGTCCCTGTCGGGCCAATTGGGATCACGGGGATCATAGCGCATGAATTCGCCGTACAGCAGCGCGACGGCCTCCACTATCGACATTGCCCCGCCTATGTGTCCGAAACCGTTGTATTCAAAGGTTTTCAGCGTGTTTACGCGTATTTCTTCGGCAAATACGCGCAGTTCCTTATAACGGATACTCTTGTTCAAAGCCCTTCGCCCCTCAGAATTTTATTCTCTCGGCTATATATTTTTCAAGCTCTTCCGCTTTTATGCGCTCCTGTTCCATGCTGTCGCGCTCGCGCACGGTAACGCAGCCGTCCTCAAGCGTATCGAAATCCACCGTCACGCAGAAGGGCGTGCCGATCTCATCCTGGCGGCGATAGCGTTTGCCTATCGAGCCGGATTCGTCGTAATCGCACATGAAGCTTCCCGCAAGAGCGGAATAAATCTCTCCCGCTTTTTCCGAAAGCTTTTTCGACAAAGGCAGCACCGCGCACTTGTACGGAGCGAGCGCCGGATGCAGCCGCAGAACTGTCCTCACATCGTTCTTATCGGCGTCTATGACTTCCTCGTCATAAGCGTCCACCAGGAACGCGAGCGCCACGCGGTCCGCGCCGAGGGAAGGCTCTATGACATAGGGGATATAATGCTCGTTCTTCTCCTGGTCGAAATAGGTCATGTCCTGCTTTGACTCGTTTTGATGCTGCGTCAGATCGTAGTCCGTCCTGTCGGCCACGCCCCAGAGCTCGCCCCAGCCGAAGGGGAAAAGATACTCAAAGTCGGTAGTCGCCTTGGAATAGAAGCTCAGCTCCTCGGGGCTGTGATCTCTCAGACGCAGGCATTCCTCGTTCATGCCCAGCTCCAGCAGCCACTTGCGGCAGAAGCCGCGCCAGTACTCGAACCATTCAAGGTCCGTGCCCGGCTCGCAGAAGAACTCCAGCTCCATCTGCTCGAATTCACAGGTACGGAAGGTAAAGTTGCCCGGAGTGATCTCGTTTCTGAAGCTCTTGCCTATCTGGCAGATGCCGAAGGGGACCTTTTTCCGGCTGGTGCGCAGCACGTTATTGAAATTGACGAATATGCCCTGCGCGGTCTCGGGACGCAGATAAACATCGGATCCCGTGTTTTCCGTAACGCCCTGATGGGTCTTGAACATCAGGTTGAATTTCTTTATATCCGAAAAATCGCATTTGCCGCAGCCGGGACAGGGTATCTGTTTTTCGCGGATATATGCGACCATTTCCTCATTGGTCATCGCCTCTACGTTGCACTCGGTGCCCGTGGCAAGAGCCCATTCCTCAATGAGCTTATCGGCACGGTGGCGGCGCTTGCAGGCCTTGCAGTCGATGAGCGGATCGTTGAAATTCGTCACATGGCCCGACGCGACCCAAACCCTCGGGTTCATGAGGATGTCCGCGTCTATGCCCACGTTGTAGGGGGACTCCTGCACGAATTTCTTCCACCAGGCGCGCTTTACGTTGTTTTTGAATTCCACGCCGAGAGGACCGTAATCCCAGGTGTTGGCCAGTCCGCCGTATATCTCGCTGCCGGCATAAATAAAACCCCTGTTTTTGCACAGAGAAACTATTTTGTCCATCGTTTTTTCGCTGTTGTTCATTTTCATCCTCCGTCCGCAGCGCCGGAAGCGCGGCGAATTCTTTTCCATTGTATACTGATAAGATAAACCAATTATATACAACGCGGTGTGATTGTCAATTGTCAATAAGCATAAATCGCGGACACATGATTGCAATTCCTTTTTCTTTAGGTTAAAATACGCTGAAACATCAACTTTTCCGTGAAAGGATCTCAGCTCATGTTGTTTACTGCCGGAGTCTGCGACGTAGCCGTTATCGGGGCGGGCCACGCGGGTATCGAGGCCGCCCTCGCCGCCGCGCGCATGGGCATGGACACCGTTATATTCACCATTAATCTCGACGCCGTCGGAAACATGCCCTGCAATCCCGCCATAGGCGGCACGGGCAAGGGCCATCTCGTGCGCGAGCTGGATGCGCTCGGCGGCGAAATGGGCCGCGCGGCGGACCGCGCCTGCATACAGTACCGCATGCTCAATTTAGGCAAGGGTCCCGCAGTCCATTCTCTGCGCGCCCAGGCCGACCGGCGCGAATATCAGAAGCTGATGAAGCACACCCTCGAAAAACAGGAGGGGCTGCGTGTAAAGCAGGCGGAGATCACGGATATAGGCGTGGAAGACGGGCGCGTAGTCAGCGTGACCACGCAGAACGGAGCCGTATACAAATGCCGCGCCGCCGTAGTCTGCACCGGCACTTATCTCCGCGGGCGCACCATAGTGGGCGACGTGACGCGCGAGGGCGGGCCGGACGGCATGTTTGCCGCCTCTTCCCTGTCCGCCTGTCTTAAAAACCTGGGCTTTGACATGCTGCGCTTCAAGACCGGCACTCCTCCCAGAGTGAACGGCCGTACGGTGGATTATTCCGCAATGGAGCCGCAGTACGGCGACGAAAGCCCCGAGCCCTTTTCCTTTGCCACGGACGCGCCCCCGGAAAACCGGGTCCTGTGCTATCTGACTTATACAAATGAAGAAACTCACCGCATCATACGGGAAAATCTCGACCGCAGCCCCCTCTTTTCCGGCGCCATTGAGGGCGTGGGACCGCGCTACTGCCCGTCAATAGAAGACAAAGTCGTTCGTTTTGCCGAGCGTAAGCGCCACCAGCTTTTCATAGAGCCCATGGGGCTCGACACCGAAGAAGTATATATCCAGGGCTTTTCCTCCTCCATGCCCGAGGACGTGCAGCTGAAAATGCTGCATACCGTAGCGGGTCTCGAGCACGCGGAGATCATGCGCCCCGCCTACGCCATAGAGTACGACCTCATCGATCCGCTCGAGCTCTATCCCACGCTTGAAACCAAGAAGGTCTCCGGCCTCTACGGCGCGGGACAGTTCAACGGCACCTCCGGCTATGAGGAGGCGGCGGCGCAG
>JAGDDB010000035.1 GCA_017958265.1 Oscillospiraceae bacterium
GCATCACGGGCGATTGGACCACCGTTGCGCTGAACTGATAAGAGCAAAGGCACAATACAGTCAAACAGAAAAGGGCTGCCCGATTTCGGGCAGCCCTTTATGTCGCCGGGGAAGTAACTCGGAACGTGAAGCGAGAGCTGCGCGGTCAGCGCAGCGGCAGACCCGCCCGACGGAGCCGGGCGGATATCTGCGCCGGGGCGCCGTACAGTACGCCGCAGGCGCCGAGGCGCATGCAGGCGGCTGCGGTCTGTTCGTCATTTCGGTCGAGAAGGAACCACACTCGGGAAGATCTCGTCGGCGGATTGAGACGCAGCCATTCGTACAGCTCAAAGCCGTCCATGTCCGGGAGAGATACGGAGAGAATGATCAGAGAGTGAGAGCCTTTGCTCATAAGCTCCATGGCATCGCGGGCGGACGCCGCGGTCTGAGTCCGCTCGGTCAGCACCGAGGCGATAAAGGCCGCGCGGCGGCTGTTTTCATCGATAATAAGGATCGTATCCATGGCATAAAATCTCCTTTACGGAATAAAAGAAGGGTGGGAGCATGTATGAAATATGAGGTAATAAGCGAGATAGAAAACGATTGCGGCAATAATCAGATGCGGGATGTGGCGTTTGAAGAGCTTGATATTGCCGATCCGGATGAATGGATAGCGCAAAGAGAGCCCGGAGCCGACACGGTGGAGAAAAGCAGCGGCAAGGGAACGCTGACATACAGAGTGACCGTGAACGGAATGGTAAAGCATTATTTGCTTACGGAAATATAAATATCGGTCATTATCGATCTTGACGAAATAAAGATGCAAAAAGTTCCGCGATCGCGGAAAAAATGTCGGTCCCGCTTTTTCGGCGGGACCGATACGATTTTTCGGGACAGCGATCACATATTTTCGCTGACGTAGATCTGAGCGCGGCTCTGAATGATGTCCGCCACGGTCTGTACGCTCTTTTGCCCGGAGAAGTACGCTCCGGCCTCTTCTTCGATTATTGCCAGAACATCCTCGTTGTTGCGGTAGACGGAGGATACGGAGGAGAGCAGAGCGTTGATCTTGTCGGCCTGCTCCTGCGTTACGGGTTTGCTCCAATAGTTGTTCGGGTCTTCGGGATAAATCACGTCGTCCACAACGGCTTGCTTGTAAAGGATGGGGCCGCCGTCGCTGTATCTTGAAGGATCCATTGCGTCTGCCATGCGCTGTTCAAGCACGCTGCGTTTCACGGGGAAGGCGTATGAATACTCGTTTATGAAGTCGTCGGAAAGGAGATATTTAACGAAATCCCAGCAGGCGCCTTTGAGCTTGCTTTTTGAGGAAATGGCCACTTCCATATTCGGCATGATCACACTGCCGACGCCTTCGGGCACCGGGAAGCCTATATAGGTTATGTCGCCGCCGAAGGTGTTCATCTGACTTTTTATATCGTCGTAAGAGCTGACATATGCCACATTGAGCAGCGTCGTGCCATCGCGGTACATGTTGTCCCTCCGCATCCAGTCGGCGTCGGTCATGGAGCCGTAAACGCTTTCCCAGTCGATCGTTTCGGGGAAGGAGTTGACAAGCTCGAGCGTTTTTATGAACGAGTCGGAATTAAAGCTGCAGCTGCCGCTGTCATAGTCGATGTATTTATCGACGGCCATGTTCATGATGTAGTAAAGGATATCTGATTTGGTCAAGTTGTCAAACACGGCCGAGTCGGGATGCGCGTCGGTAAGGGCGCGGAGATCGTCTATGGTCCAGCCCGGCTCGCTGCCGACGAATTCGGACTTGCCCACGACGGTCATTATGTAAAAGCTCGGGAAAACGCTGTAACTGCTGCCCCTGAAGGAAGGAGCGGACAGAATGTTGTCAAGATAATCCTCGCGGTTGAAATCGGGATCGGCGTCCATGATGGCGCCCATATCGGCAAGCAGACCCTTGGAAGCGTAGGTCTGGAAAGGAAGCTCTTCAAGAGAAATGATATCGGGTATCTTGCCGGAAATAATATCGAGGTTCAGCTGCTTGGTGCCGCCGGAATAGTCTTCGTCGGTATTGTAAAGGGAGTAGTCGACAAACTGGATGCGGAAATCGCTGTTCTGCTTGTTATAGTCGATAATGGCGTCCTGCAGAGAGTCGTTGAGATATACCGCGGCGTAGTTGATGACATATTTCTCCACCGCGTCGCCGCCGGAGGCGGGGGTCAGGAAAGCAAGGCGGGAAGTGCCGTAATCGCGGCTGTACTCGGTGATGATGAAACGCCCGTCGGACAGAGGAGTGACGTTGCCTATGCGGTTGGAGTTGATGTCGGAATTGAGCCAGTTGACCAGCTCCTGCTTACGGCCGCTGACATAGTCGTACGAATACAGGGAAGAGCCGGTATTCGACAGAACGGTTGTGCCCGCGCCGCCGATGAGACTGTATGTGTCCGTGAAAGGCATCTCACAGATCTCTTTCAGCTCGCCGGCGTCGGTATCGATGCGGTTTATCATGCGCTTGTTGTTTTCATAGTCGATAACGAGGCAGATGATATCTCCGCTGCCGGTGGTGGTAATGCCGTTGATCCACATGTTGTTGTTCAGAGAGAGCGTGACCGTTTTTTTCAAATTGCCGTCCGGGCTTATCACGTATACCGCGGTATCGGCGTACACGATCAGATCGCCGGACTTGCTGAGGAAGAAGTTGGATATATACATGTATTCCGGCATGTCCTCAATGATGTCGGACAGCGACAGGCGCGCAAGCTCCGTGCCGTCCTCCGCCGCATGCAGAAGGTATGAGGAAGACACGTATTTGTATTCGTTGGGGTCGGACCAGTCGCTTTCTTCTTCTCTCAGAGTGTACCAGAAGCTGCCGTCCGGGCAAGGTATCACCCGGTCTATGCCGGAATAGTAATAGCCGTTTTCGACATTGCGGTTTTCCGTTTTGAATTCGGTCAGCATTTTGTGATCAGTCCCGTCCGAATTGACGGTGTATACGCGTATGCCGTTATCCGTGATATATTCGTTGTTGGTATATTTCTCGTTATAATACTGCTTTACGATGTATATTTTGCCGCCGGCCTCGGTCACCGAGTTTATGTATTCGTCGCTGTAAGACCATTCCTCCAAGTCCGGGCTCGACGCCGGTTCCGCCTCGGACGGCGTTTTTTCCGTTTCGCCGAGATCGATATAGTTCACGGTATACACATGCTCAAGACGAACTTTTTCAAGTCCCTCGAGCTGATTTCCGAACTCCTCCGTTTCGGGCGCTTTTTTGACGCAGGAACACAGGCCTGCGATCATCAGCGCCGCCAAAAGAAGCGATATGATCGTTTTTATCTTTTTGCGCATGGTCCTATCCTTTCCGCGGCCTTGCAGTCCGCTTGCAGGCCGCCCGACTGTTTAGACGAAGCCGGATAAAAAAAGTTGCATTTTGCGGGCGCCGGATCTGCGGCGCCCGCAAAAATATTTTTTTTACATGTTTTCGCTTACGTAGATCTGCACGCGGCTCTGGATAATGGAGGCTACGTCCTGCGCGCTTTTCTGCCCGGCAAAGTAGGCGCCGGATTCTTCGTCGATAATTGCGAGAACGTCCTCGGAATAGCGGAAGACGGTCGATACGGAGGACAGAAGCGCATTGACCTTATCGGCCTGCTCCTGTGTAAGAGGCTTGTTCCAATAGTATTCGTCGGAGATATAGTAATCACTGTAGCGGCCGGCGTCCATTGCTTCGGCGGCCAGACGGTCGAGAGCACTGCGGTTTACCGGGAAACCGTAGGAGGACTCGCTGAGGTATTCATTCGACATAAGATACTTGATGAAGTCCCAGCACGCGCCCTTGAGGCGGCTTTTGGAGGAAACGGCGAGCTCGATGTTCGGCATGATGATGCTGCCCGTGCCGCGGCTGGCGGGGAAGCCCTTATATGTCATGTCGCCGCCGAAATTGTTCATCTGATCCTTTATGTCGTCATAGCTGCTGACGACTTCCATTTCGAGCAGTATGCTGCCGTCGCGGTAAGCGTTGTTTCTCGCGTCCCAGTCGGCTTCGGTCATGGAGCCGTAATAGCTTTCCCAATCAATGGTGTCGGGGAAGGAATTGGCGATCTCAAGCAGCTTGATGAAACCGGGAGAGTCAAAGCTGCATGTGCCGCTGTCAAAGTCGATGTAGTCGTCGATGGACATATACATGAGAAGAGTAAGGAGGTTGCTTTTCGTCATCGTATCGAACAGGGCGGAGTCGGGATGAGCCTCCATAAGAGCCTGCAGATCGTCTATTGTCCAGCCCATTTCCTCGCCTACGAACTCGCTCTTGCCGATGATGGTGTAAACGGAGAAGCTGGGTATGACGCTGTAGCTTTTGCCGTTGTACCGCGGCGCGTCAAGCAGATTTTCGAGATAGTCCTCGCGCCTGAATTCGGGGTCGGAGTCCATCGCGGCGCCCATGTCCATGAGAATGCCCTTGGAAGCATAGGTCTGGTAGGGAAGCTGGTCGAGCGAGAGAATGTCCGGTACCTTGCCGGAGATGATGTCCATGTTGAGCTGGTGGATGCCTGCGGAATAGTCTTCGTCGGTGTTGTACTTGGAATAGTCGATGAACTGTATGCGGAAATCGCTGTTTTGCTTGTTGAACTCGATTATCGCATCCTGGAGAGTGGTGTCAAGATATACGGACGCGTAATTGATGACGTATTTTTCAACCGAGTCGGCCTCGGAGGCTTTGCTGAGGATGGCCAGGCGGGTCTTGCTGTAGTCGCGGCTGCGCTCTGTTACGACGAAGCGGCCGTCGGACATGGGCGCGAGGCTGCCGATGCGGTTGGGGTTGATGTCGGAATTGATCCAGTTGATGAGCTCCTGCTGAGTTTTGCTCTCATAGTCGTAGGAATAGAGTGAAGAACCGATATTGAAAAGGACCGTGCTCCCGGCGCCTCCGGAGCATTCGTATGCATCGGAGAGCTCTATGTCGCCCAGCGAGTCAAGGGAGCCGGTATCGACATTGATGCGATATAAGGTGCGCTTGTAGTTTTCGTAGTCGATGACGAGGCATACGACGTCTCCGCTGCCGGTTGAGCAGACCGAGCTTACCCACATGTTTCCGCCGGAAGGAACGGCGATCCTGGTTTTAAGAGCGCCGTCCGGGCCGAGCACATACATATCGGGGTCGGTATATATGATCAGATCTCCCGCCGGGGTAACGATCATACGGTCTATGTAAAAATACTCGGGCATGTCTTCTATTACATCCGCGAGATCGATGTTTGCAAGCTCGGAGCCGTCGTCGGCGGTGTGAACGAGCGAGGTGACGGAGTTGTAACTGTATTCGGCCGGATCGGACCAGTCGCCGAATTCTTCCATCACCACGCACCAGAAGCTGCCGTCGGAGCACGGGGCGATATTGTTTACTCCCTTATAATGATACGCGTTTTCACTGCTGTCGTTTTCCTGCTTGAAATCGGCAACGTCGCGGAAAGCTCCGCTGTCGGCGTCGACGCAGCTGACGCGCATGCCGTTATCCGACAAGTACTCACCGTTTGAGTACTCTTCGTTATAATATCGCTTGACGATATACACCCTGCCGCCGGCTTCCGTGACGGAATCGATGTATTCGTCATGATAGCTGTATTCGTTTTCGCCGTAAACCGGCGCCGAGCTTTCCGAATCGGCGTCGCCGCTGTCTTCGCCGTCGCCGGTGTCGATATAGCTCATGGTATATACATGCTCGAGACGGACCTTTTCAAGCCCCTCGAGCTGGTTGCCGAAATCCTCTTCCGCGGGGCCTTTTTTGCAGGCGGCAAGGCCCGCGATCATCGCGGCTGCCAAAAGCAGCGACAAAAGTGTTTTGATCTTTCTCTTCATATGGGTTTTCCTTTCCGGGGCGAAGCCCCATCATTAATCAATTGTTCATTTTCCGTTTATCACGCCGCGGATGCGCTCATATACCGAGCGGACCTCGCTTTCCAGCTCCGCCGCGGTCATGCGCAGAAGTCCCGCGCGCAGGGCGGAAAGCTGAATAAGGCTGTCCGAGCTGGCGACCCGGACATTATAATTCTTTCCTATCTCGGACGCAAGACGTTCTATATACATATCGCCCGTTTCGCCCTCGCGGGTATAGAGCACGTGTATCCCGTGATGGTCAAAGCGTTCGCCGCCTCCGCCCTTTACCTTGTAGGCGTCAAAAACGAGGACGAGCTCGCTGCCCTTGAAGGCGCGGTAATTGCTGAGCAGTTCCATAAGTCTGAGCCGCGCCGCGTCGAGGTCGTCTCCGATATCCCTGAGTTCCTGCCAGGCGAAGATCATGTTGTATCCGTCAACGATCAGGTAATCCTTCTTCGCGCTCTCCGCGGCGAGAAAGGCCGTGTCCGCAGAATAAACGCGGGGAGTATAGCTCCTGCGGCGTATCGGGCCGAACTCGCGCTCCATTATTTCCTCGAGCTCCTTGTCGTCGAGACTGAAATTGCGCCGGTTTAGGCGGGGAGCGGGAGGCTCTTCGTTATCCGCATCGGCGTCTCGGCCGGAGCCGACGCAGATGTGCATATAGTCGTCGGCCTTATCCCAGGCGATATTTACGCCCGCGCCGTGGGAGCAGAAGACGGAGTCGGCCGGGTTTTCGGTATCGCGCAGAGGGTCATAGCCCGTTTCCGCGGCGGCCTCGGCGCCGTCGCGGCCGGGCTCATAGCCCGAGGGAATGAGAGTCATGCGGCC
>JAGDDB010000329.1 GCA_017958265.1 Oscillospiraceae bacterium
GCAGAAAAGCTCGTCCGGCCCCTCGCCGGAGCAGACGTGATCCGTATATTTCGAGGCCTCCCTTGCTGTAATGAAAAGGGCGATATAGGAGGCGTCGCCGGTGGGCGCGCCGCGGCAGACCATGGCCTCGCTCACGGCGCCGAAATAATCCGAAGCGCTTATCTTCACGGCATGGTGTTCGCTGCCCAGCCTTTCAGCCGCCTGCTCCGCAAGGGCAGATTCATCAAAGCTGCTGTCCTCATAGGCAACGGAGAAAGTCTTTTTAGCCTTGATGCCGAATGCTATAAGCGAGGAATCCACGCCCGATGAGAGAAAGGCGGAGTCGGAGCGCTGCCTTTCCTCCTGCAGCATGTCTGCAATTATCCGGCTCAGCTCTTCAAGATATTCCTCTTTCGTCCGCTCGCGGCCAGGGGCAAAGCAGAGCTCTGGGAATACCACGGGCTTCTTTCCGGGAAAGGGCTCGGAATACAGGGGAAAGGAAAAGCGCAGATAGGCTTCCAGCGCCCGCCTTTCGGGCACCGGGAAGGTTTTACGGTTATCGGTGATCATTGTTTTCAGAAGTTCTTGTGGAACCAGTAGGCGGACTTTTCATATCCCAGCTTATCCAGCATGGCCTGCGATCCCTTGCGTTTGAAGCTCGTGGCGGCTCCTATGGAGGAGCATCCCCGCTCACGGGCGGCCTCCTCGGCGCGTCTTGTGAGCGCTTCGGCTATCCCGCGCCCCCTGTATTCCGGCAGAACGGCGATCCCGTTCATTTTTATGTATCCGTCGGGATCGTCCATGGAGAGCACCTCCACGAAGGTTATAAAGCCCACGACCTTCCCGTCCTCTTCGGCGACCAGGGTGCAGTAGCGGCTGTCGGCGCTCATTTTTTCCAGCACCGCGCTCACTCTCTCGTCCGTTGCGGACGGAACGTCCAGATATTCGCGCCAGAAGGAGGCGACGGTCGTATAGTCTTCGGGTCGTATCTTTCTTATCATTGTATGTTCTCCGTCAGTATCATAATAATGAAAGGCCCCGGATGTCATGCGACATACGGAGGCGTATTTACTTCAGGTCTCCGCTGAGTATCGCGTCCGTTATGATGCGGCCCGCATCGAAAAGGTTGTGCATCGCCGGTTCGAAGATGTCCAGGGTCTCGGTGTTTTCGTTCTGCACCTTTTCACTGAAGCTCGTGTATTCGCCCCAGGTGCTTTCCGGAGTCTGGCCGTTCAGAAACAGATCCATGTTCACGATGGTGCGGAGCGATATGAGCCTGTCGAGCATACCGAATACCGCCGCTGCATTAGCCACCGTCACCTCTTCCATCTCCGTCACCATGTAGGGATCGGGGCATTCGTAGTATTCCGCTATGAAGTTCGCCGTGACATGGCCGTAAATGCCTTTCCAGTCATTGTCGCCGGTAAGCGCGGTGCCCTTCCTCACGGCGGGGAGAACGTCCTCTTCGCCGCGCGCCGGGAAGTTTTCGAGCATAACGCGCTTCGCTTCCTCGGTGGTCCGGAGAGGAATGTCCTTTATGAGCTCAAACGCC
>JAGDDB010000330.1 GCA_017958265.1 Oscillospiraceae bacterium
CGTGGGCCGAGCTTGCGGGAAGCGGCGAAGCCGCGAAGACCTATCGCTGGGATACCCTTGCCGTGATCACCGGCGAGGACGGACCGGAGGCGAGATTCCCCGACGGGCTCTATGAGCTCTCGCTCACTCTGACCGACGCCGCCGGCAACTCGGCCTGCTCGGAGATACAGGTCACCGTGGCGAACGATCCTCCCACGGCTCCCGAGGGCTTCCGCGTGGATTCGGGAGAATGGCGGCTCATAGTGAGCTGGAAGCCCGCTGCCGGAGACGGCGCCGCGGGATACAGCCTTTACAGAAAAGTCAACGACGGAGAATATGAGCTTCTGGCGGTCACGACGGCAAACGTTTATGTGGACGACGGGCTCGATCCGATAAATCAGTATTATTACCGGGTCGCAATGGAGAACGACCTCGGAAAACAGGGACCGCTGACAGACGATTACAGCGAAGGGATACTCCCGGCCGGAGTGAAGCTGAGACCGGAGCCGGAGACCTCGATGCCCGTGATCATCAGCATGAGTCCCGGCCAGGGGAGCCGCTTCAACGCGGGTCTCAATATCGCTCTGCAGATAAACGACAGCGTTAAGCTCAGCACGGTGGAGCTGTGGAAGGCTTATCTCGGCTCATCGAGCGTTTTGGAGCCCGGCGAAGACGAGGTATATGAAAACTTCGCCGTGATCGACGTATCCGACCTCGCCAAAGAACGGGTAGAGACCTCCGAGAACGACATTTTCGGAACGGAGCTCTTTGCGGTAAAGACCGCGGCCGATACCTCGGCGTGGGCGGAAGGACAGTATGCCGTCAAGGCCATCGTCCGGAACATGGGCTCCGAGCCCGCTGTCGCCGTGAAGACCTACTTCAAGGATTCGACGCCGCCCGCTCAGAGCGAGCTGACCGTGACCGATCCCATGGTAGGCGGTACTCTTAACCTCAGCTGGACGGAAGCGGGGGCGGACGTGGCGTATTATAAGGTGCTGCGCACCGAGGATAATAACGCCGGCCCCGAGAGCTGTACGCAGATAGCGTCCCCGAAGAGCCCGGCGTATAAGGATACCGGACTTGAGGACGGGACGGCTTACTATTACTACATAATCACCGTCGACAACGCCGGCAACGAGAGCAGCCCGTCCGTCCGCAGGAGCGGGGTGCCCACCGCGGTCAGCGATCTCGGCGTATACGGCGTATACACCACGCCCGCGGCGCTGACGGCGGGCAGAGAAAATACTCTAAGAGCAAGCATACGCAACAACGGCAACGCCGCCGCGGCAGGTACGGTGAGCTTCTACAGAGGCGATGAGCTTCTCGGCTCGGCCGACATATCCTTCGCGGCAAACACGGGCGGTGAGGCTTCCGTGAACTGGACCGCGCCCGCCGATCTGCCGGAGCGCGTGGACATAACCGCCGTTGTGACGACGTATCCCGACACCGACGCAAACTCGGAAAACAACAGCTTTACGGGCTCCGAGATCAGAGTCAACGATCCCCCGACCGCCGTGATAGTGCTGCCGGAGCTCTCCTCCGAAGGCGTATACGATTCCGGAGCGGTGCTCAGCTTCAGCGCAGCCGGCTCGGGAGATGCGGACGGCTCCGTTACACAGTACCGCTGGGATTTCGGCAACGGCAAAAAGGGAGATTTCGCGACGAGCCCCGTGAGCTATACCGCTCCCGGCCGCTATACGGTGACGCTTTCCGTCACTGACGATCTCGGCGCGGTGACCTCGGTTTCGGAAACGATAGTGGTAGGAGACCGCCGTCCCGACATCTTTGTGGAAAGCATCCGCTGGACCCCCGAGGATCCGGAGGAGGGCGACGTGGTCACCATAACCGCCACCCTCGGCAATAAGGGCCTGGGCGACGCAGCGCTCGGCTTCCTCACCGGCTTCTATATCGATAATCAGTACATGGGCTACACCAAGTCCGATGTGAATGAAGAGGGGATAAGCCTCGGAGTCGGTCAGACCGCCGAAGTGAGTTTTACCTATCAGGCCACGGCCGGCGCTCATATAGTCAAAGTTATTGCAAACGACATACTCAATACCCTTTCCGAAACGAATAAGACCAACAACGCGCGCAGCGAGGTGTTGAGCAGCACGCAGCTCAATTTCGCCGATGTGGCGGTATCAAACCTTCGCTGGACGCCCGAGGGAAAAGATTTTGACACCCAG
>JAGDDB010000331.1 GCA_017958265.1 Oscillospiraceae bacterium
CCGGGCGAAACATCAAGGGTTTCGCCCGGCCCCGTCCCCGCCGTCACGGATCAGAGTATGATGCAGAGAAGGCCGCCTCCGCCCTCGTTGACGATGCGCTGTATCGCCTCGCGGAGCTTTCCGCGGGTTTCGTCGGGCAGGTTTTTGAGCTTGGCCTGCAGCCCTTCGCCGGCAATGTCGTACAGGGATTTGCCGAATATGTTCGATTCCCATATCCGTCCCGTGTCGCCCTGAAACTCCTGAAGCAGGAAGTTGATTATATCCTCGCTGTTCTTCTCGCTGCCCAGCGCGGGGGAGACCTCCGTTTCTACATTTGCGAGCATCATGTGTACGGACGGTGCGCTGGCTTTCAGGCGCACTCCGTAACGGCCTCCGCGGCGCACTATCTCGGGCTCGGCAAGCTGCAGCTCATCCGCGGAAGGGTATACCACGCCGTAACCGGTCCGGTACACCTCGTCCAGAGCGTCCTTCACGCGGTCGTAGCGGCTTTTCACTCCGGACATGTCCGTGAGCAGCTGCAGCAGGTCCCCGTCGTCCTTTACGTCGAAGCCGGAGCGTTCGCTGACGGTGGCGTAAAACAGCTCCGAGGGCAGCTCGGCTTCGGCGTATACCGCGCCGGTGTCGGCATGAATCTCCCTGACGGAAACACGGCTTATGCTCTCGCAGCGGCCTATCTTCTGCAGGGCGGCTTCCGCGTCCCTGAGGCGGCGCATGTCCGAGCACGAATCCCTTACGGCGGAAAGGATCGCGCTTTTCAGCGGATGATCCGCGCCGAGCGCCTCCATCCAGGCCGGCAGGAAAAGGCCCAGCTCGGATACGGGGAACTCCATCAGTACGGAGCGTATGACCGATTTGACGTCGTCTCCGGACAGCTCAAGGCAGTTGAGAGACACGCAGGAAACGTCATATTTCTCCGAGAGCTCATCGCGCAGAGCCAAAGCCGAGGGGGAAAGAGGATCGGAGGAATTGAGCACGATTATGAAGGGTTTTCCTATCTGCCTGAGTTGGGCTACGACCTGTTCCTCCGCCCGCACGTAGCCGGAGCGCGGGATGCCGGCTATGCTTCCGTCGGTGGTCATGACTATGCCTATGGTGGAATGCTCCGCGATAACCTTGCGTGTGCCGGTTTCCGCAGCCTCGGTCATGCTGACCTCGTGATCGAACCAGGGCGTGCTGACCATGCGCTCTTCGCCGTCCTCATCGCCGCAGATCGCGCCCTCCGCCATAAAACCCACGCAGTCTATGAGCCGGACGGAGAAGACCGCTCCGTCGGCGTTTACGCTGACGGCCTCCTCGGGAACGAACTTCGGCTCGGAGGTCATAACGACGCGGCCCGAGCCGCTTTGGGGCAGTTCGTCTCTTGCCCTTTCGCGCGCATAAGGGTTTTCGATATTGGGTATGACCATCGTTTCCATGAAACGCTTGATAAAGGTGGACTTGCCCGTGCGCACGGGCCCGACCACGCCTATGTAGATATCGCCGCCGGTCCTCGTGGCGATATCGCGGTAAAGATTGGCTGTATTATCCATAAAAGAACTCCTCCGGCAATCACAGGCTTGTTGGTACATGTCTATGAATGCCGGAGGAGAAATATTACAGGGGCTTTATCTGCCCTTTGAGATCACTTGATCTTGGTCATTATAACGGCGAGGGCGGTGCGGTCTCTCAGATCCATTTTGCTGTAGATATTGGACATATAGTTCTTTACCGTGCCTTCGGAGAGATGGAGGGTCTCAGCTATCTCCGTATTGCTCTTGCCGTCGCCTACCATGTAGCATATTTCTTTTTCGCGTCTGGTAAGGCCGTTGAGCAGCTCCTGATATTCCTGCTTCTTGTTTTCGCTGTACTTTTTATCCTGCACGGCTCTTTCCACGTAGGAATGCAGCGTCGACATCACCTTGCTGTCGATAACGCTCTGACCGCTGATGGTATTGCGGACGGAATTTATTATGGTCTCGCGGCCGGCGCTTTTGAGGATATATCCGTCGGCTCCGTTGCAGATCGCCTGCGTGATGTTCTTTTCATCGTAATAGGTCGTCAGAACGAGCAGCTTGATATTCGGGTACATTTCGCGGATATGAGATATCAGATTGATGCCGCCCATTCCCGCCATGTTCAGGTCGATAAGGATGAGATCGGGCTTAACGGAACGGAGCTTTTCCAAGGCTTCCTCGCCGCTTTCCGCCTTGCCGACCACGGTGAATTCGTCAAGAGGCGAGAAAAAAACCTCCAGGCTGTCGAGAAGCAAAGTTTCGTCGTCAACGAAAAAAAGTTTTTTGGGTTCCATTTTCAGTTTCCTCCCATCGGCAGTTCTATTGTTACGGTAAATCCGCCTTTAAGCTCTATATAAATATTGCCTCCGTGGCTTTGCACGTAGTTGCGTATCTTGCTCAGACCGAAGCCGTCCGTGGGTTTTTTGGAAGGTATTTTCCCGTCGTTCCAGATATCCAGCACAAGTATCCCGTCAAATACATTGAGGCTGAGCTTTATCTGCTTTGCGCCTCCGTGCTTCAGACCGTTGGTGATGCACTCCTGTACGGCGCCGTATATGAAGCTTATGCGCTCGGAAGGTATGGGCATGTCCATTATCTGCTGCGTCAGTCCCTCGGTGTCTATGTCGACATATACCTCCGCGTCCAGCTCCATCTGGCGGCAGCAGAGGGTGAGCGTCCGTTCGAGATCGAGCACGGTAAGAGTGTTGTTCTTGTCGAGCACGCGCACGCTGCTGCGTATGGTCTCCATACTTTCGCGCATGCGCTGTATGGCTCTCTGGGTTTTCTCGTCCGCCGCCGCGGGATCGCTCGGGCGCAGGACGTCCGCGGCCTCGAGAGCGAATATGGCGGCGGTGATGGTATGGCCCACGCTGTTGTGTATGTCGCGGCTGACTTTTTCGCGCTCGGCCATGCGTCCGCGCATCTCGGCGCTTTCCTTTTCCATTTCGAGTATCTCGTTTTCGAGAGTAACGCGGTACACGTCGCGGATAAGACTGAGCGTACGCGTGGTAAGTATCCTTACGACGAAAGCGAAGCAGATGTAGAAAAGCACCTGAGGTATGGCCGTATCGATGAGGATATATCTGAAACCGTAGGAGGTGCGGTATACGGCCGGGAGCAGCAGATAGCTCGCGATCAGCTGGGATACGATGATAGCGACTACGCTCATTGTCATGGTGTAATATGACAGCCTGTCGTTATAGTAAAGGCATACGAGCACCGTCGGGAACAGCATCAGCAGTTCCGCCTGGCGGTTGAATATGAGATAGCAAAGACCGCTGGCGGCAACGGAGCAGGTCATGATGAAATATTTTACCCATTTCCCGCGCAGACGCAGCAGCATCACCGCTATGAAAGGCAGGCTCAGACTGAGCGCCGCCATCTCCTTCCATATGAGGCCGGTGGCATATGAATACAGCTGGAATATGCCCGCGCTGTTGAGCAGCATGATTATCATTATTACGCCGAGCTCATATACCGATATGAGAGCGGCGCGCGAATTGATCTGTTCTTCGTTTTTTGAGAGCAGCTGTTCGTATCGTTCCATAAGCACCATCCGTCCGGAACAGGACGCGGATTTGCCGGTCCTGATAGTTTATATATTGTATAATTTTTTTCATACTTTGGCAAGAGATTTAGAATTTTTTCGCATATAATGCGTATTTTTTGCACCGAAAGGGGGCCGGAACGGCACCGAAAACGGCCGACGGGGCGGAATATTATTCAAACCGGCGGCGCGCGGGGGATCGTTCGGCAGACGCTTTAAATATAAGGGGAAAAGCCTTGACACGACAAATCATTTAGTTTACAATAATACAGATAATATTTTAAAACTGTGGAGAAGTTTCATTAAAATATTTTTCGCTTTGAATTTTATTCATTAAAAAACAACAAAAAAGGAGATATGCCGGAAAAAATGGGTGCGCTGTATTACGTCATAGCGGCGGCCGCAGTTGTCGTCGCTGCGATAGCGGCGTTTTTCCTGGGCATTACCTACCGTAAAAAAGTTTCCGAAAGAGAGATTTCGAGCGCGGAGGAGGAAGCGACGCGCATAATCAACGAGGCTATCAAAACAGCGGAAAACAAACAGAAAGAAGCTCTTCTTGAAGCCAAAGATGAAATCCACAGAAACCGTACGGAATACGAGCGGGAGGTCAGGGAAAGGCGCAGCGAGCTGCAGAAGCAGGAAAGAAGGCTTTTGCAGAAAGAGGAAAATCTCGACAAGAAAACAGATAACATAGAGAAAAAGAGCGAACTGCTCAACAAAAAAATAGCCGAGGCGGACGCCGTCAAGGAGGAGATCAAGCTGATCAAGCGCAGTCAGCTGGAAATGCTTGAAAAGATCTCCGGTTATACGCAGGAAGAGGCTAAGGAATACATCATCAGCAATCTGGAATCCGAGGTCACTCACGAGGCCGCCATGAAGGTCAAGGAGATCGAGGCGCGCTATAAGGAAGAGGCCGAGGACAGGGCCAGAGAATACATCACTCTTGCCATCCAGCGCTGCGCCGCCGACCATGTAGCCGAGGCTACGGTCAGCGTCGTGCCGCTGCCCAACGACGAAATGAAAGGCCGCGTGATAGGCCGTGAGGGCCGCAATATCCGCGCGATCGAGACGCTTACGGGCGTGGACCTCATCATAGACGATACTCCCGAGGCGATCACGCTTTCAAGCTTTGATCCCTACCGCAGAGAGATCGCGAGGATCGCCCTGGAAAAGCTGATAGTCGACGGGCGCATCCATCCGGCCAGGATAGAAGAGACCGTGGAAAAGGCCCGCAAGGAAGTGGACGCCACGGTGAAGGCCGAGGGCGAAAGAGCTGTGTTCGAAACAGGCGTGCATGGGCTCAATCCGGAGCTCATCAAACTTCTCGGACGCCAGAAGTTCCGCACCAGCTACGGCCAGAACGTACTCAATCACTCCATCGAGGTCGCGCATATATCGGGCCTGCTTGCGGCTGAGCTCGGCCTTGACGTGACCGTGGCAAAGCGCGCCGGTCTGCTCCACGATCTCGGCAAAGCCATAGACCACGAGGTCGAGGGCTCGCATATCCAGATAGGCGTTGAGCTTGCCAGGAAATATAAGGAAAGCGAGATAGTAATAAACGCCATTCAGTCGCACCACGGCGCTGTGGAGCCGACCTCTCTGATAGCCTGCATCGTGCAGGCGGCGGATACCATATCCGCGGCAAGACCCGGCGCGAGGCGCGAGAATATAGAAAACTATATCAAGCGTCTTGAAAAGCTGGAAGAGCTCACCAATTCCTTCCCGGGCGTACAGAGCTCCTTTGCCATTCAGGCGGGCCGCGAAGTGCGCATCATGGTCAAGCCGGAGGAAGTGGACGAAGACAGCATGGTGCTGCTCGCCAGGGATATAGCAAAGAAGATAGAGAGCGATCTGGAATACCCCGGACAGATAAAAGTAAATCTGCTCAGAGAGACCAGAGCCGTCGAATACGCGAAGTAAGGCTTTCAAAATACCGAACATACCCAACGCGCCCCGGACCTTTATCGGTCCGGGGCGCGGGTTATATTGCGATGCTTTCGGGGATCACAGCAGCTGTTCCAGCCTGTCGGCAACGGCAGACATCTCGGGGACGTCCACGCTGTCGATATCTCCGCGGTCTACGGCGGCGGCGATATCGGCGCGCATGGGCAGCTTGGCAAGGATGTCGATCCCGCGTTCGGCGGCCAGCTCGTCGAGATGGCTCGTGCCGTATATATAGTGCTTTTCGCCGCACTTGTCGCATACGAAATAGGACATGTTCTCCACTATGCCGAGAACGGGTATGCCCATGAGGCCGGCCATGTTCACTGCCTTGGTCACGATCATGGATACAAGATCCTGCGGTGAGGTCACGATGATGATGCCGTCAAGGGGCAGAGACTGGAATATCGTAATGGGCACGTCGCCGGTGCCCGGAGGCATATCGACGAACATAAAGTCAACGTCGCCCCATATCACGTCCGTCCAAAACTGCTTGACGGTGTTTGAAATGATCGAGCCGCGCCATACCACGGGATCGGTTTCATCGTCAAGGAACATATTGATGGATATCATGCTGATCCCAGAGGGAGTCACGTTGGGCAAAAATCCGAGGGAATTTGCCTTCGCTCTTTCGTGCACCCCGAAGGAAAGGGGGATAGAGGGGCCGGTCATATCGGCGTCAAGAATGGCGGCCTTGTAGCCGCGGCGGTTCATCATTACGGCGCAGAGGGAGCTTACCAGGGATTTGCCCACGCCGCCCTTGCCGCTGACCACGCCTATTACCTTTTTGATATTGCTCTGTTCATGGGGTTTGACGCGCATATCCGCGCTTGCTCCGCAGCCGCCGCTGCAGCCTTCGCAGCCCTCGCCTCCGCAGCCTTCACAACCCTCGCCGCAGCTTTCACAGCCTTCGCCGCAGCCGATCTCTTCCTCTTCGGGACGTACGTTTTCGTTATCTGTCATTATTTTCCGACCTTCTTTCGATAAGATGGATATGCCTGTCCGCATCCAAGGGATAACGGACAGGCATTTTTATCAGTCGAGCCTGCTTTCTATATAGCCGGCAACATCTCCCACGGTCTTGAGAGTCTTCGCGGTTTCGTCGTCGATCACCAGGCCGTATTCATCCTCCAAGGTCATCATCATCTCAACGATGTCCAGAGAGTCTGCGCCGAGATCCGCTACGATATCGGTGGTCTCGCTGATATTGTCGATATCAATGCCAAACTGCTCGGCTATCATTTCCTTAAGCTTGTTCAGGATCATGGTTTACGCTCCTCTTTTCAGTCTCTTTCGCCGCGGGAATACGAGGACTGCCTGCCGCCCTTGCTGCAGGCGATCACTACGCGGCGGTTGGGCTCGCTGCCGGTGGAATAAGTGCTTATGCCCTCTCTGTCCTGCAGCGCCGTATGGATAACGTGACGCTCATAGGAATTCATGGGCTCAAGAGTCATGCTGCGATGGTATTTTTCCACCTTTGCTGCCACTTTAAAAGCGAGGTTTTTCAAAGCTTCCTCGCGTTTGAAACGGTAATTCTCGGCGTCTATGCTCACATGGATGCGTCCCTGGCTGCCGCGGTTTATTACATAGCCGGTGATATGCTGTATAGCGTCCAGCGTTTCTCCGCGTCTGCCGATGAGAGCTCCGAGATTGCTGCCGGTAAGGTTGATGAACAGCCCCTCGTCGCCGCGATCTTCGATCTCGGGCACGGCGTCGCTCCCGAGCTTTTCAAAAAGGCCCTTAAGGAACTGCTCCGCCTTTTCCGCCGCGGTTTCCGTATACTCATAGCTCACGAGCACCTTTGCGGGAGTGCTGCCTAAGCCGAGAAAGCCGGACTTGGAGCGGACAAGGATCTCAACGGAAACATCCTCGCGCTTTTTGCCGAGTTGAGCGAGAGCGGAGGCAATGGCCTCGTCCTCGGTCTTTCCGACTGCTTCGATAGATTTCAGCATTTTTTAATTCTCCTGATCGTTCCCGATCTCTTCCTGTTCCGAGGCTGCGTCGGATATGAGCTCGACGGCGTCGTCGGTTTCGGCGTCGGGAACGGCGTCAATGTTTTTGAAACGGTCGGGCACATATGCCCTTCCTCTTGCATAAGGCCTGTCTCCCACACGGGAGGGCTCGCTGTCGGCGTCCTTCTTTTTCTTCGGGGCGTGGGTCGCCTGCCATTCGGCGGCCTTCTGCTCCGCCCGCTGGCGTTCGCCTGCCTGAAGCTTCCTGCGGCTGGTATTGGGATTTACGACGGTGTTGCCTTCCTCGCGGGCCTTTTCGGTTTCCAGCCGTTTGCGCTCTATCTCCTCGTCGCGCGCCTTGAGACGGGCGTTGCGCTCCTCGTCCTCGGCGTCCAGCTTTTTATTGTAATATATGGTGAGCAGAGTTTCCTGAATGATGGAGAACACGCTCGTGGCGATCCAGTAAAGGCCGAGGGCGCCGGGCATGATAAAGCCTATCCACAGCGACATCAGCGGCATCATGAGCATCATGGAGCGGCCGGTGCCGGCTGTTTCCGGCGTGGAAGTGCTTATAGCCATGCTTATTTTGGACTGCAGCCATGACAGCACGGCGCTGATTATCGGGATGAGGAAAAGGCCGATCTGAGGCCACAGGGCTCCGTTTGCGCCGAACTCCCAGAAACGCCAGCTGGGCTGCATGCCCAGATCGAGCCCCAAAAAGTTATAGTCGATCTGCTGCAGCTTGTCGCTGATGCCGGCAAACCGGTCGAAATGGCCGTTGATGAACTGCGATTCATACAGCTGAGCGTAGGCGGCGCCCCGGCTGGAGAGCGCGGAGGCGTCATAACCCAGGGTCGCGAGAAGGCTCTGTATGGTCGCGTAAGCCTCCTCGGACACGCCCATCATGATGGTGATGGGGAAGCGGATCGCCCTGTAAAGAGCAAGCAGTATGGGGAAGGGGATCAGCGACCACAGGCAGCCGCTCATGGGATTGATGTGTTCCTCGCGGTAGAGCTTGGCCACCTCTTCCTGATATTTCTGCTTGTTTCCCTCATATTTCTTTTCAAGCTTTTTGAGGTAGGGAGTGAACCGAGTGGAGCGCATGATGCTCTTTTTGCTTTTCATGGAGAAGGGAAGCAGTACCAGTTTTACCACAAAGGCAAAAAGAAATATGGCGATACCGTAGTTTCCCGTGAAATTGTAAAGCAGGAGCAGCAGCTTACCGAACGGTTTTGCGATAAGATCCATGTTGTCTCCTTAATAAGAAAATCCCCGTCAGGGCACGGGGTCATAGCCGCCCTTATGAAAAGGATGGCAGCGCAGTATCCTCCTGACAGCCAGCCACGATCCCTTCAGCGCTCCGTATTTTTCCACCGCGAGCAGTGCGTATTCCGAGCAGGTGGGGATATAGCGGCAGCATGGCCGGCGGGAGGGAGAAATGACCTTCCGGTAAAAGATGATGACGGAAAGTATGATCTTCTTCATTTTGCGATAATGCCGAGCGATCTGAGGGCCGAGAGAAAATCGGCCTCTATCTCCCTGTATGAGGCTTCGTTTGCCCTCGATCTGGCTACCGTCACGATGTCCCAGCCGACGTTCATCTCAGGCGAATGAAGCCGGAAAAGCTCACGTATTCGCCTGCGAAATCTGTTGCGGCAGACCGCGTTGCCGAATTTCGTGCTGGCGGTTATGCCGAATCTGTTCAAATCCCGCCCGTTGCGCAGGCAGTATACCGCGATGAGCGGCGTTGCCGTGTGCCTGCCTTTGGAATACAGTCTGCGGAATTCGTAATTGTTTTTCAGGGACAGCGCGGTTTTCATTGCGGTATCAGAGCGTCAGCTCCGCACGGCCCTTGGCCCTGCGTCTTGCCAGCACCTTGCGTCCGTTCCTCGTGGCCATCCTCTTGCGGAAGCCGTGGACCTTGGAACGCTGACGTTTCTTGGGCTGATATGTTCTCAGCGTAGACATTGACGGATACACCTCCTGATAAATAATACTCAACAGCCGTGCGGCAAAGCACGGCCGCAGTTAACAAACAGCAAAAGGTATTCTACCTTTAAAATGCGGAAAATGTCAATACATTTGCGAAAAGATCCGCATTTTCGATCGCGCCCGACAAAGGATGCGCGGAGAAAGGCGCTGAATATTTTACCACGCGCACAATTATCTTGCAAGCTTTTTTTCTATAAGATAGGCCGAGAAGAAACCGGCGAGGGCGGCAAGGCCGCAGACGCCTATTTCGGAGGCGGAAGAATACGAGGTGGGTATTATCGCCGCGGTGGAGGCGGCGACTATGCCGAGGATAGCGTAAAAGGCGGAGGAATAATGCCGCTCAAACAGGCGGTTGACCAGCTTTGCCAGCAGCAGGGCGGCGGATACGATGCCGAGAAACATGGGCAGTATCACCCCCGGATCAAGGGCGCCTATACCTGCGGTCAGGGGCTCGAACAGATCCATCGACATAAGCATGCTCGACGAGGTGAAGCCCGGTACGACGAGACTTACGCCCCACAGCAGGCCGCACATCAGATACCAGAAAAAACCGGGATGGGTGGCCTTGACGCCTATTATGCGCGTAAAAAGCAGCAGACCGAACATCGCGAAGAAGCACATCACCGATAAAAGCACCGTGCGCCTGTCGGGACGGCGCTTTTCCGAGCCGCCGGAAAACATGCCCGGCAGCGTGCCGGCGATGAGGCCCACGAAGAGCCATATCGCCACATTCTCGGAGCGGGAGAAAAGGCCGCTTATCAGGCGGGCAAAGCTGACAAAGCCGACGATCCAGCCTATGCCCACCGGCAGGAAAAGGCGGCCGTATTTTTTCAGATTGTTTTTCGGAGAGGCCAAAAGGGCCATCAGCGGCCTGTACAGGCCGAAAACCACGCTGAGCACGCCGCCGCTTATCCCCGGGAGTATGGCGGCGGCGCCTATTATCGCGCCCTGTATCAGGCGCAGTATGAAGCGCACGGGCGCGGGCCGGTTTTCAGAGGCCATATACGAACCTTTCTCTGACAGCCGCGTCGCCGCGGGCGATCAGGTCTTCGCCGATGCCCGCTTCGGAAAGCAGTCTGTGCTCGGTGATTATCCCGGCGGAGGGAGACACGCCGAATGCGCCGGCGTCGGAGCCGGCGGCTATCAGCACCCCCGCGGCGGCGGCCTTGGCGAGCATTCGCTTTTGATCGTCGACATTGGCCTGCGCCACGCCCTCTCCGAACCCGGCCCTGCCGATAAAGCCGGCGGTGGCTGCCAGAGTGGGCACCCACAGGGCCCCCGTTTCGGCAAAAAGACGGATGCACTCGTCATCGCCGAAATAGCCGTGTTCTATGCTGTCCGCGCCCGCCTCCAGGGCGGCCTTGATCCTGTCCGCGCCGTTGGTGTGGGTCATTACACGGAAGCCCTCGCAGTGGGCGATGTGTATAAGCTCGGGTATTTCGTCCGTTTCGAGTCCTCCGCCCATAAG
>JAGDDB010000332.1 GCA_017958265.1 Oscillospiraceae bacterium
CGGGCTTTCTCGCCGCGGGAATACTCGCGTACCTGAAGCTGCCTCTCATCGTCGTCGCCCTGGCAGCCTGCTGCGCGGCCTTCATAACGGGACTGTTTATTTAATTATTTACGGAGGAAAACGAATTGGCTGGCTTTAAGGATTTCATGAAGAGGAAAAACATAGAGTTTTCCGGCAAACGCTACGGCATCGACGCACTGGGCGCGATGGCTCAGGGTCTGTTTTGCTCCCTGCTGATAGGGACCATCTTCAAAACCCTCGGCAGCTACGTGTTTCTCGCCATAGCAGCCGATCATCCGGGCACCGGTCTTGCCTCGTTTCTCACGGTGACGGGGCAGGGGCTCGTGGATATCGCCGGCTTCGCCTCCGCAATGGCGGGCCCCGCAATGGCCGTAGCCATCGGCTTTGCCCTCAAAGCCCCGGCCATGGTGCTGTTCAGCCTCGCTCCCGTGGGCTACGCCACCAACTCTCTCGGCGGCGCGGGCGGGCCCCTCGCGGTGCTCATAGTAGCCATAGTGGCGGCCGAGTTCGGCAAGGCGGTCAGCAAGGAAACGAAGGTGGACATACTCGTCACGCCCTCCGTTACCATAATCGTCGGCGGAGTGCTTGCCATGCTCATAGCCGCGCCCATAGGCACGGCGGCAGACTGGGTGGGCGATTTCATAAAATGGACGACGGTGCTCCATCCCTTTGTAATGGGCATTATCGTATCGGTGGTCGTCGGCCTTGCGCTGACTCTGCCCATAAGCAGCGCCGCGATATGCGCGGCTTTCACCATTACCGGTCTGGCAGGCGGCGCGGCCGTGGCCGGCTGCTGCGCTCAGATGGTGGGCTTCGCCGTGATGAGCTTCCGCGAAAACCGCTGGGGCGGTCTGGTGTCCCAGGGCCTCGGCACCAGCATGCTGCAGATGGGCAATATCGTAAAAAATCCCCGCATTTGGATACCGCCCACGCTCGCCTCGGCCATTACCGGCCCCATAGCCACCTGCCTTTTCAAGCTTGAAATGAACGGCGCACCGGTCAACTCCGGTATGGGCACCTGCGGTCTTTGCGGCCCCATAGGCGTGATCACCGGCTGGGCCGCGGACACGGCCGAGGGTCTTCGCGCCGCGGTCACCGCCATGGATTGGGTCGGACTGCTGCTCATCGCCATAATCCTTCCCGCCGTACTTACCCTTCTCATCGCCCTGCCCCTGCGCAGGATAGGCTGGATAAAGGAAAACGACCTCAAGCTCGACTGAAAAAGATCAAAGATCAAGGCCGCGCGCCCGAAAACGGGTGCGCGGCCTTGAGTTGTCGTTTTTTATGTCCGCCCTTTCGCAAAATGAAGCGGAAACATCCTTTGCCTATAGGCGAGGGGGGGTCGAACCGCTGTCGCCTAAATTATGCTTTATTGAACTTCTCCTTCGGCTGTTTGCAGCGCGGGCATCTCCAATCGTCCGGCTGATCGTCGAATGCTACGCCGTCGTGCTCAGCCGGATCATAAACATATCCGCAGACCGAGCAAACGTATTTGCCGCTTGCCTTCCGGTCGGTGAAGTCAACTTCGGCAAGAACGACGGGAACGGGATGATCCGGATCCATCACGCGCTTTGCTTCAAGGTTTTCATATCCCTGCGGCGTGTGAGTTCCGCAATATACGGTCGGATTGCTGCGCACGAATTCACGGACGCGGTCAAGCGTTTCCCGCGCGGCGGGAAGATCATCGAATACCACGGAGAGCTTGTTTTCATACAGCGCCTCGTCAACATAGGTGATATCGCCGTGCAGCATATAGAACAGTCCGTCACATTCGGCGATAACGATACTGTTGCCGTTTGTATGGCCCTTTGCTTGGATATAGTAAACGCCGTCCGCTATTTTTTGGCTCTCGGGAAAGTTGTGATACGCGCCGTCGGTGAAATTGACCGGCACGATATTGTCAAGTCCCTGCAGTTCGTCCGCGGAGGTCTCGTCGGCGTTCACGTAGATCTTCGCTTTCGGGAAGGAACGAAGCTCGCCGGAATGGTCGCCGTGCTTATGCGTCAAAAGGATCTTCGTGACCTGCTCCGGCTTGTAGCCCAGCGCGGCAAACGCCTCCATGTAGCCGGAAATATCTTTCCCGGTATAAAGAGGGCTGCTCTCGTCCGGCACCTCCTCCGGAGTTCCCGCAGGAAGTCCGGTGTCTACAAGGATAACCTCGTCCCCGGTATCGATCAGGTAGTTTTGCAGGCTTCCGCGATATCGTACCTGCGGATCGAACTTTTCCGGGCCTTCCTCGCCGCCGAAAACAAACGGCTGGGAATAATAACCGTCTTTTCTGAATTTGACTGCTTTAATGACCATGATTTATTCCTCCGTATATTTTCTTCGCGGATCATTTATCCGCAGGTTTTCGCTCAAAATGCCCCCGGGTTTCATGATCGGCCCTCCCGTCCGGAGTGCCTTCGGTGCGCGCCGATCGGTGCAGACATTAAGTGCTTTCTATGATAAAATATCATAAAACGGTGAAGAGAACAAGGCAAATCGGCGCATCGGAAAGCCTTCGGGCGGACCTGCCTGTCCGGACGGCATGTTCCGAACGCGGAAAGGCTGAGCGGCGGGCCGGGTCGCGAAGCGACTTTCGGCGCGAAGGATAAAAAGAGCCACAAGGGATAAGCAGCTTTCGGCGACGTGAAGTTGGCATTGTGTTTTGATGGATTATTGCAGGGATGCACCGCCTGATCATAATGTATTTGCTTCAAAAGGGTATGGTC
>JAGDDB010000333.1 GCA_017958265.1 Oscillospiraceae bacterium
AGCTCGGACGCGGGCCATTACGCCCTCGGCTTCAGGAGCGACGGCAGCGCCTTCATAGACAGACCGCAGCTGAAAACGGCGATGACGCTCGGGGGAGAGAAATACCGCCTCGGCGGCATAAACAAGACCGCGGAAAAGGGAGATTTCTATTTATTTACGGGCGATTTCGGGCCCGTGACCTCCGTGCAGGGCGCCATGAGGAACCTGATAGTATCCTGTCCGGACGAGCTCGGTGTAAACTGCGAGCTCGAGCTGACGGTGGAGGATCAGTTCGACAGCGCAGGCGCGATAGAGATCCCGGAAGGGAAAATGGTGATCGCGCTGACTGCGGACAGCGACGAATGGCGGCAGTACGGTTACGACAGCGTGTCGATAGGCGACAGCTTCATGCTTACGATAGGCGCGGACGAAGAGTGGAACGAATGCGTAAGCGCCGTAGGGTCGCTGTATAAGCTGGTAACTGACGGCCGGGTGGAGGAAGAGCTTGACAAAAAAGACGCCTCCGCGGCACCGCGCACCGCCGTGGGCATCATGGAGGACGGCACGGTGCTGTTCTATACCGTGGACGGACGGCAGTCCGGATATTCCAAGGGCATCTCGCTCAGGGAAACGGCAGAGAGGCTGGTACAGCTGGGCTGCGTCGAAGCCGGGGCAATGGACGGAGGAGCCTCGACGAACATGCAGGCCGTGATCGCGGGAGACAGAGACCTGAGCGCCATAAACAGACCTTCTCTCGGCAGAGAAAGGGAAGTGAGCTGCTATATCCTCCTTGTCGCCAAAAATGCCGGCTCCGGAGAAACGAAGATACTCTCTCCCCGGCAGGACGGAACGGTGATGCTGCGCGGCTCGAGCCTTGCGCTGACGGCGGGAGCGGCGGACGAAACGGGACGCGCCGTTACGCCCGGGGAGCTGAGCTGGAGCGCCGATGAGGGCGAGATAGGAGAGGACAGACTGTTCACCGCGCCGGAGCGGCCATGCACCGTGACGGTGACCGCCGTGGCGGACGGCGTAAGCGCGACGGAGCAGATAAGCGTTATCGACACTCCGGACAGTATGCGCATGGTCGACGAAAAAACAGGCCGCGCCGTAAGCTCCCTTGCGCTTGCCTGCGGGGAAACGGCCGAGCTTTCGGTGCTGTCGGAATGGCGCATGAGAGAGGTGGTCGCCGCCGACGCGGACTATGTATGGACCGTTAGGGGCGGCATAGGCGAAATAAGTGAAGACGGCCTATTCACCGCATCGGAAAACGGGGGCGTGGGGCTGATAAGCGCGGCGGCGGGAGACTGTATCGCAAGTGTGGAAGTCAGGGTGCAAAACAGCGTGACGACCGTTCGGGATTTTGAAAGCGCGGAGGGCCTGAGCGCCGTGAACGCCGTAATAAGCGGGGAAAAGGACGTCGACCGGGTAAAGATAGGATACGGCAGCCTAAGAGCCGACTATGATCTGAGCGGGGGAGAGGCAGTGATCGACCTGGGCACGGAGCGTCCCGCCGCGGGCAGAAACGCCATGATGTGGATATACGCAGACGGCTCGGGCAACAGGGTATATACCGACACGGGAGTATATGTGACGTCGCTGGATTGCATCGGATGGCGTCAGAGCGTATTCCCGGCGGAGGAAGGCGTGAAAGCTCTCGTGATAGAAGGCGAGGGCGGCGGAACGCTGTGGTTCGACCAAATGCTTCTCTCGGCGAGCGTAATACCGGACAACGATCCACCGTGGCTTTCACTGAGCTTCGATGAAAACGTGATCACGGGCAGCGCGTATGACGGCACGGACGGGGCGATAGATCCGGGATGCATAATGCTTACGGTCGACTCGCAGCCGCTGGAGTTTGAGTACGACGCCTCGGACGGCACGCTGAGAGCGTATCCCGAAGAAAGCGCGGCCGTGCGCAGGATAGCCCTTGAGGCAAAGGACCGAAGCGGCAATATTCACAGAGTATCGCTGTATACCGACGGCGAGCAGACGGAGTCCTTCGGGGATATATCGGGGCACTGGGCCCGGAAAGATATAGAATACATGCGCCTCAGAGGCGTGGTGAACGGCTATGAAAGAGAAGACGGGGGCGCGGAATTCCGGCCCGACGAGCCCGTAACGCGCGCGCAGGCGGCGGTAATGCTCTGCCGCTGGATGGGCGTGGACCTTTCGCTGTATGCCGATACCGATACGGAACTGACCGATGCCGACGAGATCCCGGCCTGGGCGGCGGACAGCGCAAAAGCGGCGTACGCCCTGTCGGTGATAAAGGGCGTTGGCGGGGAAGACGGAGTATACTTCCGCCCGGGAGATATCCTGACCAGAGCGCAGGCCGTTACGATGCTCGGGCGCTGTCTTGAAGCGGGGAGCATGAGCGCGGATCTTGCTTTCAACGACGCGGAGCAAGTGCCCGCATGGGCGGAAAGATACATTTCCGAGTTCGTTTTCAAGGGCGTAATAAACGGATACGAGGACGCGACTCTGCGTCCCGGAGCGGAAGTTACAAGAGCGCAGCTGTGCAAGCTGCTGGCTCAGCTGAGTTGAATTTGCCGAAAAAGGCCACGGCGCCCGCCCAAGCGAAGCGCCGTGTCCACTGTATTCTTATGTCGGGAGCGGTCACGCTCCCGACATAAGCTTTGTACGGTATGATTCACAGAAACGGCGCAGCTCCGTGCCGTATGTTTCAAGAAAAGAGGTAAGACGCTGCGCCGTGACGAGGGCTTTTTCGGCCTGATAAGGCGTTATCACGCCCGCGTCTCTCGCCGCGATCAGCTCATCCAGGTCAAGAAGAACGGGCTTGCTGCCGGGTATGAGCAGGATATCGAGAAAAAGATCCGTGAAACTTGCTTCCTCGTCAAAAAACAGTTCGTCCGCGATGTCAAAATAGTATTGGCTCAGTTCGCCGCGGTCAAACATCGCGGTCATAAACCAATTCTCCCCGCGGGGAGCGAGCTGAAGCCACTCCACACCGTCTGCGATCACGGGAACGGAATTTTTGACGACGGGCTGGGTCACACCGCTGTATCGGATAAGGCCGACATCGCCAAAGGACATGCGCATGACGCGCACGCTGCGCTCAAAGGCACCCGGCCATTCGCGGCGGGACATGGTCTTTAAAGGAAGACTCACATGTAATCCATGCAGTAAATGCCGCTCATTCCGGGGGCGATCTCGATTTTGCCTCCGACTTGATAAACTGCATCGAAAAGCGAAGTGAATTCCGACAGTTCGGCTATGCCCTTCAGACCCCGTTTGCCTATTCTGTAGTGCATGGGTACCGTTATGCGCGGTTGGATAAGACCGATGAGTTCTTTCGCTTCCGCCGGATCGAGCGTGTATACTCCGCCGATGGGGATGAGCGCAAGATCAAGATTTTTCAGCTGTTCGAGCTGTCCGGCGTCGGGAATGCAGCCCTGATCGCCGAAATGAGCCGCTCTGAAATCGCCGTAGCTGACAATGTGTATTTTGTTGGGGCCGCGGGATTTGCCGTTCTCTTTGTCATGGAAGCTGTAAAGGACCTTGGTTTCATACGCCGGGAGTTTGCCGGTAAGATTCACGCGGTGCCTGGCGTTATGATCCTTGTGGTCATGACTGCAGAGGACTTCGTCGGCCGAGATCAGGCTCGGCATATCAATGCCGCGTACGCTGCCGGATGCATAGGGATCGAAGATCACGCTGCTCTCGCCGTTGAAGTCAAGCTTAAAGCTGGAATGGCCGTACCATGATAGCGTCATGTCGTTTCTCCTTTCAATGTTTTGTTTAACAGCAGCATAACGTCCTGCTCCGCCTTGACAAGCGCTCTGTCAAAGCTGATAAGACCGTTTCGCTCTTCACCGATGTCGGTCAGCTGCATATAGATGCAGACCGACATTCCGCGCTCCTTCGCGGGAATGACGCGCTTTTCGTACAGATCAACGATGGCGTCGGCAAGCTTTCCGGGCTCGGCGCGGCGTTTGCCGCGACGGGCGCCGGAGGGAACGGCTTCATCCTCCGAGGGGCAGGAAAAGCCGTCGAGCATGGTAACGGCAAATACGCGCCCGTCTTTCGGAACGCGGATCCTGCCGGAATATACGTGAACGCTTTTGAAATCGCCGACGCGCTGATCGAGCCAGCCGCTCGCATGGTCGACAAGCCGGGTGGGGTCAAGTCTTTTCAGCCGGTCGGAAAGGCGAACGGAGTCGAACTGCCCCCGGCCTTCGTCAAACAGGCTCCAGCATATCACGCAGGGAGAGTTGTAAAGGACCTGCTCCGTCTGCTCCATTTCGGTGACAAAACGGGCGCGGTCACGTCCGCTGCCGCGTCCGAAGCGGCTGTAGCCGGAGGTATCGCGTACCCGGAAAGGAGTATAGCGGGGTATGAGATATGTCCAAAGACGGCTGCCCGGAGAGCCGCCGCCGGGTATATCCTGCCATACGAGCATGCCCAATCTGTCGCAGTGATAGTACCATCGCAGGGGTTCGACCTTCGCATACTTGCGAAGAAGGTTGAAGCCCATTTTTTTTGCCGTGCTTATGTCGTATATCATGGCCTCGTCCGAGGGCGCGGTATACAGTCCGTCGCTCCACAGACCGCTGTCGATCACGCCGGAGAGGAAAACGGGCTTGTTGTTCAGCAGGATCTCGCCGTTTTCAACGGAGATCTTGCGCATGGCAAAATAGGTCTTTACTATATCCTTTCCGAAGATGAGAACAAGCTCGTATAAAAACGGATCCTCGGGCGACCAGGGCCGCATATCGGGCACGGAAAACTCCGCCGCACCCTCGCTGTCGGCCAAACCGTTGAGGATATGTCTGCCTTCGGCAAAGAGCACCCAACGCAGCTGAGGACAGCCGGGAGCTTCGACGCGGACTGAGCCCCTGTCAAGATCGGGAGTTATTGAAACGGAGCGGATATACCGATCCGGCACGCTTTCCAGCCAGACGGTCTGCCATATGCCGCTCTGGGCGGGAACGTCGCCCGGAGCGGGGGAAAGAGACTGTCTGCCGCAGGCGTAAGGCCCTTCGTCGGTAAGATCGTATGCGGAGACGGATATGCGGTTTTCCGCATGAGGATCGATGAACTCCGTTATATCAACGGAAAAGGGAAGATAGCCCCCCTCGTGCGTACCGACGAGCTGGCCGTTGATAAAGATCTCGCACCACTGATCCACCGCGCCGAAATTGAGGAGCAGCCGGTCCTTCATAAAACCGTCCGGCAGACTGAAACTGCGCCCGTACCACAGCATTTCGCCGTTTCTCGGCCCGCGCGCCGCCCCGGACAGCATGGACTCGGGACAGAAGGGAACGGTTATAGCACCGGTGAGACGCAGGGGCATTTCGCCGTCGGGGCAGATCTCAAAGCTCCACTGCCCGTTAAGGCACAGCCAGTCCGGCCGCATGAACTGCGGCCGAGGATACTCGCACAGCGGCGCCTGAAGATCTGCCGCTTCGCCCCAGCGGGTCAGCCGCCGGAAAACATCACGTGTTTCGTCCATTATTCCAAAGGCGTCCCGTCGGGACTGAAGAGCGGCAGGGGCTCGAGATAGGCTATGTCGTCACGGCCGCGAGCGTCGCCCTCGGCAAGGATGAACATGCGCCCGACTATATTTCCGCCCGCCATGTTCACGAGAGATTCGAGCGCGTGCAGGCTTTCGCCCGTGGAAACGACGTCGTCGACGATGACTATGCGCTTGCCTTTCATGAGCTCTGCATCCGCGGTGTCCAGATAAAGCCGCTGCTCTTTCGCGGTGGTTATGGACCTGACCGCGCATTCCAGAACTCCGGTCATATACAGTTTGGCGCCCTTGCGCGCGACGAAATACTTCTTGTCGCCGTTCAGGCGCGCCATCTCATGGACCAAAGGCATTCCCTTGGCCTCGGCCGTGATGAGATAGTCGTATTCGGGAGCCTTTTTCAGCAGCGCGGCGGCACAGGCAGAGGTAAGCTCGCAGTCCCCTATGATAACGAAAGCGCCTATGGAAAGCGTGTCGTTGACGGGGCAGATGGGAAGCTCTCTTTCCACGCCTGCAATGGTCATTTTATATTTAAGCATGACGATGCGTACACTCCTTACATTAAGATACGTAAACAGTATATCAATTATTTCGGAATTATACAACAGATTTTATGCAATACTATTTGCATGCATGTATCAGTATTCGGGAAAAAGGTGAGGAGCAAAAATGACGGATATCGAAAGGATCGACGCATATTGGAGAGCGGCAAACTATCTGTCCGCCGCGCAGCTGTATCTGCTGGACGACCCGCTTCTGCGCAGGCCGCTTGAGCCGGCCGATATCAAAAAGAAGATCGTGGGCCACTGGGGGACGTGTCCGGGGCAGAATTTCATATACGCGCATCTCAACCGCATCATAAAAAAATACGATATCGACATGATCTATGTCTGCGGCCCGGGCCACGGAGGGAACGCGGTGCTGGCAAACGTGTATCTTGAGGGCAGCTACAGCGAGATATACCCGGACGTGAGCATGGATGAGGAAGGGCTGAGAAAGCTGTGCAGGCAGTTTTCTTTCCCCGGGGGCACGGCGAGCCACGCCTCGCCCGAAACGCCCGGATCGATCAACGAGGGCGGAGAGCTGGGCTACAGCCTGGCCCACGCCTTCGGCGCGGTATTTGACAATCCCGGGCTTGTCGCCGCCTGCGTGATAGGCGACGGGGAAGCCGAGACGGGACCGCTCAGCGCGTCGTGGCAGTCGCTGCGCTTTCTTGACAGGGAGCGGGACGGGAGAGTGCTGCCGATACTGCATCTGAACGGCTATAAAATAAGCAATCCCACGATATATTCGCGCATACCGCGCGACGAACTGAAAAAGTATCTTGAGGGAAGCGGCTGGAAGCCGTATTTCGTGGACGCCCGTGAGCCCATGGCGGCGCATGAGGCCATGATGAAGACCATGGACAGCTGCGTTCGCGAGTTGAAACGCGGAGGTTTTCCCGCGATAGTCTTTTCCTCGCCCAAGGGCTGGACGGGACCTAAGGAAAACGAAGGCAGCTTCAGGAGCCACCAGGTCCCGCTGAACGCGGACGGAGAGAAAGGCCTGAAAAAGCTTGAGCAATGGCTGAAAAGCTACCGTCCCGAGGAGCTTTTCGATGAAAACGGAACCTTGATGCCGGAGCTTCGCGCCATGGCGCCGGAGGGGCACAGACGCATGGGCTCAAATCCGCACGCCAACGGCGGAACGCTGCTCAAGGAACTGCGGGTGCCGGATTACAGGCAATACGGCGTATCGGTATCCGCTCCGGGCGCCGAAAGGGCAAGCGATATGGCTGCGCTCGGGCCCTTCGTCAGGGATATATTCAAGCTGAACGCCGTGCAGAGAAATTTCCGCGTGTTCGGCCCGGATGAAACGATGTCCAACAGGCTCGGCGCCGTATTCGAGCAGACCGCAAGGAGCTGGCAGCTGGAAAAGCGCGAGGGCGACGAATTCCTCGAGGCGGACGGCAGGGTTATGGACGCCGTTTTGTCGGAGCATCTTTGTCAGGGCTGGCTGGAGGGCTGGCTGCTTACGGGCAGGCACGGCTTTTTCAACAGCTATGAGGCGTTTATACGCATAGTGGACAGCATGGCGTCACAGCACGCAAAATGGCTGAAAATGTGCAGCCATATACCATGGCGGGCAAAGATCGCCTCGCTCAACTATGTCCTGGCGTCAAACGTATGGCAGCAGGATCACAACGGCTTCACGCATCAGGACCCGGGCTTTCTGGACCATATAGCCAACAAAAAGGCCGATGTGGTGCGCATGTACCTGCCGCCGGACGCCAACTGCCTGCTGAGCTGCTTCGATCACTGCATCAGGAGCAGAGGCTATGTGAACGTGATAGTGGCCTCAAAGCATCCAAGTCCCCAGTGGCTCGGTATGGACCAGGCCGTGCGCCACTGCGCCCAGGGCATAGGGATATGGCAGTGGGCCTCCAACGACAGGGCGCAGGAGCCGGATATAGTCATGGCCTGCTGCGGAGATACGCCCACGCTGGAGATCCTCGCGGCGGTCAGCATACTGCGCAGCGAGCTGCCGGAGCTTAAAATACGGGTGGTGAACGTGGTGGACCTGTTCAGACTGCAGCCCTCCGAGGAGCATCCGCACGGACTGAGCGCGAGGGATTACGACAATATTTTCACAAAGGACAAGCCGATCATTTTCGCCTTTCACGGCTACGCCACGCTCGTGCATGAGCTGACCTACCGCAGGCACAACAAGGACATGCATGTGAGAGGCTACAAGGAGGAGGGGACTATAACCACGCCCTTCGACATGCGCGTGCAGAACGATCTTGACCGCTTTCATCTCGTCATGGACGCGGTAAACCATCTTCCGTCTTTGGGAAACAGAGGCGCTTTCCTCATACAAATGATGAAAGACAAGCTGGCGCGCCACAGACAGTATATCCGCAAATACGGCGAGGACATGCCCGAAGTGCGCGAATGGAGGTGGGAGGGCTGAAGCTTGACAGGCCGCATCGATGCGCAATATAATCATAACACGGCAACAGGCGGCCGTGCCGTGTGATATGCGCATCTCGTCCTCCGCGGCGAGGGGCGCGATGAGCGCCGCCGGCCCGGCGGCTGCGGAGGATGGTTATGAAGGAATTAACAGAGCTGTTCCTGGCGTTCGCGAGGGTGGGACTGTTCACCTTCGGCGGCGGCTATGCCATGCTGCCCATGCTCAGGCGAGAGGTCGTGGAAAAGCACGGCTGGGCAGATGAGGAGCAGCTGCTGGACTGGTTCGCCGTGGCTCAGTGCACTCCGGGCATAATCGCCGTGAACACCGCCACCTTTGTCGGCGCGAAGCAAAGAAAATTCGCGGGAGCGTTTGCGGCCACGCTGGGAGTGGTCACTCCATCGTTTCTTATAATCCTCGCAGTTGCAGCCTTTATACAGAACTTTTACGACAACGCGTACGTGGCAAGCGCGTTCGCGGGGATAAGGGTATGCGTCTGCGTGCTGATACTGAATGCGCTCGTGAAGATACTGAAAAAGGCCGTTAAGGACGCCGTCGCCGCGGTCATATTCGCGGCAGTGTTTTTCGCTGCGGTCTTTACGGGCCTTTCGCCGGTGATATTCGTCGCCGCGGCGGGAGCCGCGGGAGTGGCGATACAGTCCGTGAGAGGGAGGCGGGAAGAGTGATATACCTTCGCCTCTTTTTCGAGTTTTTCAAAACGGGACTGTTTGCCTTCGGCGGCGGCATGGCTACGGTGCCGTTTCTGCAGGATATATCCGTTCGCACCGGCTGGTTCACGCAGGAGATGCTCGCCGATATGATAGCCGTTTCCGAGTCCACGCCCGGCCCGATAGGCGTGAATATGGCCACATATACCGGCTTTGCGACGGCGGGTGTGCCCGGAGCGGTTTGCGCGGCCGCGGGCCTCATTCTGCCCTGCTTCATCTGTATTCTCGCCGTATCCCGCGTGCTGGATAAATTCCGCTCGGCAAAGTATGTGGACTATGCTTTCTACGGCCTTCGGGCCGCTTCGGCCGCTCTTATTGCGTCCGCGCTGTGGTCGCTGTGCCGCATAACCTTCCTGACTGCGGAAACGGGGAAGGCCCTGCCCGCTCCCGCGGCCGTGATACTCGCCGCCGTGATATTCGTTTTAACAAATTTTATAAAAAAGACTGAAAAACTGCATCCGGCGGTTTTCATACTCTTTTCCGCCGCGGTGGGAGTGATATTC
>JAGDDB010000334.1 GCA_017958265.1 Oscillospiraceae bacterium
ATTTCAAACGCCGCCGGGACAGCGTTGAAACCCGATTTGAGTATAGGCTTTCTTCCGAGCGGAAGCCTGATCTCATCTACATGTTTCCGTACATTGAAAACAAACCTGTGTAGATGGCTATGACTATGTAGCCGGCGAAGACAGCGATGAAAATCAGCATGGCCGGCTCCAACTTGGCGAGGGCAGACTTTGTGGCCTCTTCCAGCTCGGCGTCGTAAAACTGGGCGACGGTCTCGAGGGTCTGCGCAAGCTCGCCCGTCTCCTCACCCACGCTTACCATATCGGTAAGTATATCGGGCATGACGGCCTGTTCGCGCATACACTTGCCCAGCGGCCGTCCTGCCTCCAGCTCGCCGCTGAGCTTGCCGCACTCGCTTGAAAGATAATAGTTGCTCATGGTCCGCGCCGTGATCGACAGAGCTTTCGGCATGGGCAGGCCCGCGTTCATCAGCGCCGCCATGGAGTTGGCAAATTCGCTCGCTCCGGTAAGCACGGCTATATTTCCGAGTATGGGCAGCTTAAGCTGCAGCCGGGCGAAGGCGAGGCGTCCGGCTTCCGTATTGCCGTAAAGCTTCGCAGCTATGATCACGCCGGCGATGACCGCTATCATCACAAGTATGTATTTCCTGAAAAAATCGGAAACGACTATGAGCGAATTCATCATGAAGGGTATCTTTCCGCCGAACTGCGTAAACATAGGCGTCAGCTTCGGAATAACGACTATCATGACCACCGCCACGACGATTATCGCGATAGCGATAACGAAGAGAGGGTAAGCCATGGCCGACTTGACCTTGGCTTTGGTTTTGACCTGCTTGTCAAAATGCTCCTGCATGGTCGCAAAGGCGCGCTCCACGGAGCCGGAGGCCTCTCCGGCGCGTATCGTTTCGATAAAGGTCGTGGGCAGGAGCTTGGCGCCGTGGTCCTCAAAGGCCGCCGAAAGGGAGCGGCCGCTTTCCACGTCCTCCGCCACCTGTACGAGCATGCGCTTGATGGGCTTGTCGGCGGTCTTGTCGGCGATCAGATGCACCGCCCTCGCCAGCGGCACGCCCGCGCGCAGGATTATGGCGAATTGGCTGCACATCACCGTGAACGCCTTTGCGTTGAGCTTGTTTCCGCCGATCTCCATTGCCAGCAGATTAGGTTTTTCCTTGCTTACCTCGGTGAGTTTAAGGATTACGTCACAGGTCTGCCGGATGCGATTGGCCGCGTCCAGCTCGTTGAAGCCGTCCACAATGCCGTTGACCCGCTCGCCGTCCTTGGTCACGGCGGAGTATTTGAACTGTGCCATGAAAAAGCACCTACTTTACTGAGAATTTGCCGGTCTGCCGGTCAAATCGCGTTTTTCTTCACGTATTCCGCGTCGTGAGCGTAGTGCAGGGCGGTATCGCGGGTGATACGGCCGCTGCGTACCAGACGTATCAGCGCCTGATCCATGGTCATTCCGCCGATGGAGGCGCTGGTTGCCACGGCGTTGGCTATCTGCGGAGTGTTGCCGCTGCGGATAAGGTTGCGTATGGCGTCGGTCACTATCATCAGCTCGGCGGCCAGCACGCGCCCGCCGTCCTTTTTCGGCACGAGCTGCTGCGTCAGCACCGCCTGCAGCGTCATGGACAGCTGCAGCCGTATCTGTGTCTGTGCGCCCTCCGGGAATACCTGCACGATGCGGTCCACCGCGTCGCTGGCGGAGCCGGTATGCAGGGTGCCGAAAACGAGATGTCCGGTCTCGGCGGCGGTGATAGCCGTTTCTATGGTCTCGCGGTCGCGCATCTCTCCGATAAGGATCACGTCGGGATCCTCGCGCAGCGACGCGCGCAGGCCGGAGGCGAAGCTCGCTGTATCCTTGCCCACCTCGCGCTGGTTTATGGCGCATTTGTCCGGCTTGTATACGTATTCCACGGGATCTTCCAAAGTGACGATGTGGCGGTAATAGCGGTGATTTATGGAATCAAGCAGCGCGGCCAGCGTGGTCGATTTTCCGCTGCCCGTTTCGCCGGTCACGAGCACTATGCCCTTGTGCAGATCCGTCAGCGGGGCGACGGCGGGCGGAAGATCGAGCTTTTCCAGCACCGGTATCTCCTCGCGGAGTATGCGCAGCGCCAGCGAGGGCACGCCCTGCTGCATGAAAAGATGGATGCGGCAGCGGCTGCCGGAAAAGGTGTCGGCGCTGTCCAGCTCGCCGGTGCGCTCGAAGCGTTCGTACTCCGGGCCGGACAGGCGGCGCGCCACGGCAAAGCAGTCCTCCGCGGTCATGGGCTCTTCGCTCATGCTGCGAACCTCGCCGTCCCTGCGGTATTTCGGAGGAAGGCCGCATATCAGATGGATGTCCGAGGCTCCGTCGCGCTTCGCGGTTTCCACAAGCTGTTCTATCGTCATGATATCCTCTCCCCTCGCATGTCGGGATCAGTCGTCTTCATTTATCACGCGGCGCACCTCTTCCGCGCTGGTAATGCCCTCGCGCATAAGGCGCAGCGCGTTCTGATTCATGGATACGAATCCGTTCTCCGGGCGGCGCAGCTCTTCCTCGATGGCGGTGCGGTCCGCATGCCCGTAGATGAGCGCCCGAACGCGGCGGTCTATGGGCAGCATTTCAAAAACGGCGGTGCGGCCGCGATATCCGCGGTCATAGCAGTTGGGGCAGCCGGTGCCGCGATACCAGGTTTCGTCGGCGTCCTCCGGAAGGCCGAACTCGCGCAGCTCTTCGGCCGAAGGCTTATAGCTCCGTTTGCAGTCCGGGCAGATGCGGCGGACCAGGCGCTGGGATATAACGCCCCGCAGCGCGCCGGCGATCAGATACGGCTCGCAGCCGATATCGCGCAGACGGTCGATGGTGCCGACGGCGTCGTTGGTATGGATGGTACTGAGCACGATATGGCCCGTGATGGCGGCGCGCATGGCTATGTCGGCCGTCTCGCCGTCGCGTATCTCGCCCACGGCGATTATGTCCGGGTCCTGGCGCAGTATGGCGCGCAGGCCGCCGGCGAAGGTCATGCCGACCTTGTCGTTGATCTGTACCTGATTGATGCCGTCTATGTTGTATTCTACGGGATCCTCCAGCGTGACCAGGTTGACGTCCTCGGTATTGAGCTGGTTTATCATCGCGTACATGGTTGTGGTCTTGCCGCTGCCGGTGGGACCGACGAGCAGTATGACTCCGCTGCGCAGCTTGAGCATCTCGTCGTATTTCTCCAGGTCGGCTCCGGTCAGGCCCACGGCCTCTTTGGTCACGCGCCCGTTGGACTTATCGAGAAGACGAAGCACCGTCTTTTCGCCGAAGACCGTCGGCAGCGTCGAAACACGCATGTCGATGTCCTTGTCCTTGACGCTGACGTTGAAGCGGCCGTCCTGCGGAACGCGGTGCTCGGCTATGTCCATGCCCGCCATGATCTTCACGCGCGATATTACGCTGCTCTGCACGTCCTTGGGCACGTTCATTATCTGGCGCATGACGCCGTCGATGCGCATACGTATCACAAGGCCGGCCTCGCGGGGCTCCATATGGATATCGCTGGCGCGCTCCGTGATGGCGCGCTCGAGCATGGAGTTGACCAGGCGTATGGTCGGGGCGCTGTTTGCCGCGTCGTCCCCGAGCTTGTTGGTAACGAAAGAGTAATCCGTCGAGCTTTGGGCGTCGTCGCCGTTGGCTGCGGCTTCCCTCTTCATCTCCTCGATGGCCTTGGCCGCGCCTTCGTTGCTGTAAAGCACCTGTATGGAGCGATCAATGCCGGCGGCCGTGGCGACCATCGGGTGGATGCGGCGGCGCGTGGCGCGCTTGGCCTCCTCGATGGCATAGAAGTTCAGCGGGTCGCTCATGGCGAGATAAAGCACGTCCTTGACGAGCTTGACCGGCACGATCTGATACTGCACGGCGATGTTCTTCGGCAGCGCCTGCGCCATCTCCGTGGGGATGGATACCTTCGTCAGATCGATGTACTCGATACCCAGCTGCATCTGCAGCGCTTCGATCAGTTCCTGCTCGGTAATGATATTATTCTTGATAAGCACCGTCCCGAGGCGCTCCTTGCTGCCCTTCTGCAGCTCCAGGCCGCGTTTGAGTTCCTCATCGCTTATGACGCCGGCGGCAGTCAGAAGGTCGCCGAGGCGTTTATATGCCATGTTTTTCGTCTCCCTTCGAGATAACGGTCAAAAAGTTGATTGCTGCATAGCACCCGTGTCCGTTCGGCGCTCAGCCGGGCGGCCGAACGATCACATCGTTCAGAGGCATTACGTCAAAGCTGCTTGAAGTGCGCTCCGCCCCGTCGGCGGTGCGTATCCACAGCGTGACCCTGAAAAGATTTTCATCCGCGTCATAGGTCACATCCGCTTTCGCGCGGAGCTTATATGAGGTGTAGGCCGCGGCGGGCAGCAGAGGCTGCTCATCCAGCATAAGCACGCCGTAATTGCTCTCTACTCCGTCGACCGCGGCGTGGAGAACGCTCAGCTTCTCCGTCTCGGTCCCCGCGAAGCCGTCGGTCCGATAGCTCGGGCTCGACAGTATGCCCACTACCTGTCCCGCGCCGTTGACGGCGATCACGTCCGTGGCGCTGAGCTCGCTGCGCAGGATGTTGCTCAGCGTGGAGCACAGGACCTTTGATTCCGACACGGAAACGGAATAATTATACTGCTTCGCGGCAAAGGCGGTGCCGGCGGCTATGCCGGCGCTCAGCAGCGCCACTATCAGCGTTGCCAGCAGCGCCTCGGCGATAGAATATCCGTTTTTCTTCCCCAGGCGGCCCGCCGCGCCGCGCCCCGGCTCAGTTCGAAGGATCGTACTCATAGTAGTAATACCCGTTCTCGGTTTTATACAGCGTCGCCGTCGTGTTTTTCTCGGCCGAGCCGCCCACCCTGACCGACAGGCCGTAAGCCTGATCGGCGGGCGCGGAAGCCGTATCGGGCGCCGACGCTTCGTTTTTCACGGCGCTGTTGATGCGGGCGGCGGAGGTCACCGCCGTGGTCAGCATGAGAAAGGCCAGCGCCATGATCAGTACCGCCACCAGCGTTTCCGCGATGCTCTCTCCCGCCCTGGTGTTTTTTTCTTTTCTTTTCATCCGCTCACCCCGCCGTGTTCAGCCGCAGACTGTCGCAGGTCCATATTACCGTTGTTTCCAGAGAGTTCAGTTCCGTACCGCCTTCCGTTTCGATGCGGTCGGGAATGCTCTCCTCCGTGCGATGCATCATGCCGTCGAGGAAAATGACCTGCGAGGAGCTTGAATAGTTTTTCGCGCGTATCGTTCCGCTTATGCTGAAATACCTGTCCGCTTTGCGCTCGGTAAAGGTGCTCTTTTCCGGGATAAGCTCCATTTTACAGGACAGCTCGATCTCCCCGGGAAGCTCCGCGCCCTCCACGGCGTCCGGATAGAGCCTTACGGTGTAAGCATAGTTTTCATCCGTGTAATGGAGCTCCGCCTCCGAAGAAAACACTTCATAAAGCAGCCCTTCCGTAACGGGCGGCAGATCCTCGGGTTCCGGCTCGTCCACGGGATTCCATGCCTCGTCGTAATATCTCACGACGGTCTTGCCGTACTTGGTGTCCTCAAGAGCCTGCTTGAGGAACCTGGCCGCGGAGCTGACGGCGAGAAAGTCCTGCTCTCTTTTCCTGTCGTCGTCAACGCGCCGTGCCGCGGTCAGAGCGGCGCTCAGCACCACCGACACCACCATGGCGGCAACGAGGAAAAGCAGCAGCGCAAGCAGGATCGAGGCGCCGCGGCGGCTATGCAGTTTTTTCAGCATACGCTCCATGCGGCGCGTCTCCTTTCGTTTATCGGCTTACGGTTCCCTCGGGACTGTATCGGCAAAGGTCCGGGCGCTTTCAGTCTCCCCCGCCCACACTGCCGAAGCTGTAAATATTCTTCAGCTCAAATATGGCGCAGGTCTTGTTTTTCGTGACCGTCCAGCCGCTCGAGGACAGGTTTATCGACTTATCGCGGTCGTTTGCCTTGGTCGCGAAATATGACCAGAGGATGCCCGGACGGTCCGCATTGTAGACCCACTCGTTTCTGTCGTTTTCGTCGTTGTTGAGACGAACTCTCAGTGCAGTGCCGTGGTCGCGTATCGAGAGCCCGTTGCAGTTGAAGATGTTGTAAAACTCCCGATCGGTGTACGTTACGTTGTTGTATTTATAGTTGAACGCTCCGTAACGCACGATCTTCCACCGGGCGCTGTCCGATATCGAAGTATCGTCGATTATATAGAGATGATCTTCAAGATATGCGCCGGTACCGTCGTAGAAGGAGTCTTTGAGCACTTCGGCGCTGACGGAAGTATAGTTTCCTGTGTCGGATACTGTATCCGCGTTGGCCATGAGCGAGCACTCGCCCTCCGCCGCCGCATTTGCTATCAGATAGCGCGTGTTTTCATCGGTCTCGCCCGCCAGCTCGTCTATCTGAACGAAGACCTGCTTTGTCCAGCGCGCGTAGAGGGTCATGTCGTCAGACATTGCGAATACGCCGCCTTCCGCGATCCCGTCGGCGTCCGCGACGATCCTGCCGTCTTCGTCCAGCACGCGCACGCCGTCCATGGACGCCGCCGTGTACCAGCCCTCGAGGGTCCAGCTCTCGAGCAGCTCGCCGTCCGGACGATCGGAAGTATCGTCAAAGAGGCGGTCGCTGCCGGCCTGCGGAATGAAACGGCTTGCCGAGCCCGAGCCTACGAGGGTAAGGCGCGGGTTCTGCTGCCACTGCGCATAGAGGGTGATCACACCGCCGGAGGCAATATTTCTTACCTCTTCGCCGTCTGCATAGTCTTCGCCGAGGCCGTCCGGCTCGGTATTCCAGCCGAAGTAGCGCGGCGACGCAGCCGGCGGAGCAAAGGTACACAGGGGCAGCGCGGCCACATCCGCGTCATAAACGAGCGTCACATCGTCCATCGTTCCGCTGCCGCCGTTGGGGCTGAAGCGGACCGTATAGGTATTCGCCGTCCACTGTGCCGTCACGGTCACGTTTTCCGTAATGTTATCGAGCACCTCTCCCGGCTGCATCGTCGTTTCGCCGCACAGCCATCCGGCGAAGCTGTAGCCGGTCTTTACAAAGGCGCAGTCCGGCAGCTCGATAGAATTTCCCGCCACGCCTATGGAGCGCATCATGCCCTCCGCGCCCGAGTCTCCGTCAAAGGACACCGTGAAGCGGGGCACGGAGCTGACCGGAAGCGAGAATTCGTAGCGTCCCAGACCGTTGGGATCGGTCAGCGAGACGGTCAGCACCACGCCCGGCGCTTCTCCCTCGCCTGTATACATCAGAGAAGCGCAGCGGTAGCGGAAGGCGCGGGCCTGCTCCGTATCTATCTGAGGCGCCGTGCCGCTCATATAAAATTCCAGCTCATACGGCGCGCCCTCGTCGGCGTCGGGATAAAGCATGTATGTCTGTGAGCCCGCTTTCACCGAAACTCCGTCGATGCGGAAAGAAGCGAGGTCGCCGTCGGCGTCGGTCGCAAAGATCGCAAACTGCGCCGGAACGGGCATTGCGGGCGTACCGCCGTAAATGCCCGGCTCGTTCTCCGTGACGGCTCCGCCGTCGGCGCTGCGCTTGGCGCTCACCGCCAGGTTCTTCCCGCCGGAGCCGATATCTGAAGTAATAAGGCCGATGTAACCGTAAGTTCTGACAGAGACAAAGGCGGTCTCGTATATCTCCATGCCCTGATAATCATAGCTGAAGCTCACCGTCAGCGCGCGCAGTCCGGGTTCCTGTCCGGTGATCGACCAGGCCGCGGTCTGATCCGCGATCCGCTCCGTTTTCAGCAGGTTTTCATCCGGGCTGGTGAGCTCCCATACGCCCTTATCCGTATAATCGAAGCCTTCGCTCCCGCCGGCCGAGGAGGAAGCGGACTTTGCCGAGAAATGCAGCTGCTGCGGCGTGCCGTGGAAGAGATACATTTCCGCGGGATCGCTTTCGATGCGAAGCTCACCCGTGATGTTCAGAGAGAAGCTGGCGTCGGTATTGAGCTCGGTCACGCGGACCGCGCCGACGCCGCGGGCGCGGATCTTGACCTCATAGCGGCTGTTCTCATCGTCCGGCACACACTCGACGATCTCCGCAAGATCGGCGGGCTCCAGCTTGAACTCGGCGCCCTCCGGGATCTCACCGGAGTTTTTCGCATAGTTGAGATAGAAGGTCTTTTCCGCAAAGCCGGTTTCCTTCATGTCGGAGAAAATATCCATGCTGTCGCGGCCGTTGGCCCAGAAATAACCTATGATGGGCCATCTGCCGTAGTGAATGTTCACTTCGCCTCCGTAAGAGAGGTCCGGCTGGGTCACGACCGTCGGGAACGGATAGTTCTTGCCCTCCTGGCTGTCGAGGCTCGAGAAGCTGTATTTGCCGTCGATCGCGGCGCCGCCCGGCTCCGTCACGGTGATCATGTCCCAGTCAGCGCCCAGCACGTCGGCCATCTCGGAGGAGTGGAGCGTGTCATATGAGACCGCCTGCGCCGCCGTGCCGCGCGTTTTGTAATATTGGCTCGTTCGGCTGCTGTCATATTTCCCGTCCGCCGTCATAAGCGCGTCATAGGCGGCCTTCGTTGTGGTCGGACCCTGCGCGTAGAGGTACTTTGTCAGGCAGGTCAGATCGCCCTGCAGCATGGCCTCGAATTCCTCGTCGGAGATCACCAGCTCTTTAAATTGGTCTATCAGCGTCCTGCGCTCGGTCTTCTCTGCCTCGGTGCATTCGTCCTCGCTCTTGCGCAGCAGCGTCCACTGAGCCGTCGTGGGAGCCTTGGTGATCTGCGGGCAGAAGGTCTTGGAGGCGCGGAAGAAGTACTGCGGCCACGTGGTCGGGTCTTCCCTGTCCGGATGGCCCACGTTTTCTTTGATCGAGTCAAGATAATAGCAGTTGTTCAGCGTGATCACGGTGCCGTCGTTGGCCTGCTGCCCGTAACGGTCGCCCTGATTGGCAAAGAGGGACACGGCGCGGACACTGCCCTCCAGGTTGGGAAGCTGGAGGTAGGTGTAGCAGTTATTGATCGTAGCCGTACCGTCCGGCCTGCTGGTTTTGAAACCGGTAATGTTGCACATGTTCAGCGCATAGGAGCCGCCGATCATTCCCGAAACGAAGATGTTGACCGATTTACCCGAATTGCTCTTATCGCGGTTGGCGTAGCCGTCGCTCTCAAAGGAAGTCGGCATTTCATAAAGCGTTACGGGGGCAATGCTTACACTGCCGCCGGTATAGCAGTTGCTTACGGAAAGCGCCGCGCTTTGCTTCGCGTTCTCGTTGGACGCGCGCGGCACGCCGGCGGATCCGGCCAGACCGCCCACTCGCAGGAAGCTGCCCCAGACCATGTGGCCGTGATCGTGCGTACAGGCGATCTGAATATCCGTAACGGCGGAACAGCGCGACAGGTTCATGCCGGCAAGCCCGACCAGGCCGCCTACGTTTGCCGTACCTGCGCCCTGACGGTTAGTGCTGCTGTCGGTGATGCAATAGCCCGCGACAGCGCAGTTTTCCAGCTTGTTGTCTATGACCGTGGTCTTGTACTCATACGCCACGCCGACCAGGCCGCCGAGGTTGTATGCGCCGTCCCGGTTTTCGAACTCGGTCCCCTCGGTACGGCGTTCCACGCACGCGTCGTTATCCGAGAACATGATGACGTTCCTCAGGTCCGCGCCGAGCGTAACGCCGAAAAGGCCTACGCTGTAGGAGGGCGAGATCACGTTCAGATTTTTCACTTTATAGCTCTGCCCGTCGTAGCTGCCGCCGAACCAGGCGTAAAGGAAGTTCTCATATTCTCCGCTCACGGTCGGGGACGACGTCCCCATTCCCGCTATGGGCGTATATCCCTCATATCCGTTGCCGGAAACGTCGTGGCTCTGCTCCCAATACTGCACCGGGCGCAAGTTCAGCACGGCGGCTTTGGTCTGTACGCCTACGCCGATATTGGTCGCGTACTGAAGGAAGGGGAAGCCGGTGCGGTTGTCCGCGTTGACCAGCGAAGTGCAGTCATGCGTTTGGGTATTCCAGTTTATGTACTGCAGCTGTTGGACGGAGCGGACCTCAAAGGTATTTCCGCTGCTGCCGGGCGCCGCGGAGAAATCGATCCTTCTGCCGTCCGCCGTGGTCATGCTGCCGGCGCCGGAGCACTGCATCGCGTTGGCAAAGAAGGGCGCGACGGTAAAGCTGCGCGACAGCGTGCCGCTGCTCAGCGTCAGGGATCCCGCCGTGCTCTCGCCGTTGTTGAGATAGATATAGTCGCCTTCCGAGGCTACGCGCGTGCGGAAGGGATAGAAGGAATATCCGCGTATCTGGTCCCGGAGCGCCGCCGCCGCTTCCGCGTTGCTTTGCTCGGCCCCGCTCCATTCAAGGCCCGCAACGCCGCTGACCTCCGCCGCGCGGCCGTCCGCATGGTAATAGCCGTAGCCGTATTCCGCGATCCGTCCGTCGTCGTCGTGGGCGGTGCAGAGGCTGGAGCCGATCAGTATCTCATCGGTATCGGATACGCCGAGATAAGTGATATGATAGCCGTCGTTCGCGCCGCCGGTCTCTTTTTCCCAATAGAACAGGCCGAAAGCTCCCAGCTGCGGCATGGTCGGCCAGTCGCCGTAGTGGATGGGAGCATTGCTGCGGTCGCGCACCACGGTGCGGAAGGGATATGCCGCCGCATTGCCGCCGTTTGTATTCGGATGGTTTCGGGAATTGCGCCATGTTGCGGCACTGCTGCCGCGCTGATTTTGAAGCTCGCCGTAAAGGAACTGTTCGCCGGAGGACAGGTCCTTGCCGGCAGAATCCTTTGTAGGCGTGGTAAAGCTGCGAAGGGCTCCGGCATAGGAATAGGTTCCGTTGGTGAGGTAGCCGCACTTCGTCACAAGGCCTCCCGTGGGAGCAAAACCGTGGGCGACGGAGGTCACGCCGCTCACCTCCAGAGCGGTGGCGCAGTAACAGTTGTCAAGCTGGCCGCCGTTGCTTCCGGCAAAGCCGGCGATGTGCACGGAGCCGCCGCGGGAATCGGTGACCTTGAGGAAACCGAGAGCATAGGAATTCTGAATGCTGCCGCTTTGCAGATTTACCCCGGCAAAACCGCCCATTCTGACATTGGCAAATACGCTGGATACGCGGACCTCCGGGCAGTCCGCCGAGCAGTTTTCGATCACTCCGCTGTTTCCGCCTACGAGGCCGCCGACATAGAGCGTGCAGTTTTCATACGCGTGCAGCGTCCCGTCGCTGCCCGAAACATAATATCCGGCGACGGCGCAGTTTTCGATGTCTCCGCTGTTCCATCCCGCGAGCACGCCCATGTAGACAGGCATGTTTGGCTTCATGTCCGTCGAGCGTCTGACGAAGAAGTGCGTGCCGGCGTTGGGATCGTAATCGGTCACCAGCACGATGTTGAGCAGCGTGCCGCTGTTGTAGCCGAACATGCCGACATAGTCTCCTTCGTCCGTCACGAAGCTGACGTCGGTGATCGTATAGCAGCCGCCGTCATACTCGGCGATAAAGGGCCTGGCGGAGGATCCGCCTATGGGAAGCTGGCCGGACACTTTCTCGCTCCACTCGGAGAAATCGGCCCACCCATAGCTGCTGTAGTTTATATTGCGTTCCTGCCGGAACACTGCGGAAGCCGTGACCGCGGAATAGAAGTCGTCGTAATAAGAACTCAGATTTTTCAGATGCCGCGGCGTGCGTATCAGCACCTGTTCCACGGGGGGAACATCCGCGGATATGTTCTGCATGGTGATGACCGTCTTGGCAAAATGCGGGTTGAAAGCATATACCTCGGTTTTTTCGTCTACCGTCGCGCTGATCTTACGATAGAACTTTTCCGCCATCCGTGCCGTCGGCGGAGCGTTCACGCTCTCTTTTGACAGGGGCACTATATAGAAGCGCGTTCCCGTCTCCGGATCGACTACCGTCAGGCGCTCGGCCGTCGACAGGCTGTATTCCTCGCCGTCCTCCGGCGCGACCGTGACGGAGGCGGGTATCGGGCTGCCGTCGGCGCGGAATACGAAGCCGTAGCCGTCGCCCACGACGTCGCCGGACTCCGTAAGCGTCGATTTGACGTTGGCCCCGTAGAAGCCGTAGGAGCGGTCGGCGTTCCTGTACTTTTCATAATAGACCAGCGCGCCCGCCTGGAAGCTTGCCTGCCAGTCGCCGTAGTGGCGGGAAACGGTCAGCCGCGGATAGGGATAAGTCGTGAGGCCCTGATCGCGCAGATTGTATGCCAGGGTATCGGCGGTATCCGTCTGGAAGGCGCTGCCCATGGCCGTCTGCAGGCCCGCGCTGTCGCGCGTGCCGATCCCCTCCCCGATCGTACCGGCGACGCTGCCTTCGGAGAGATAATATACATTGCTGAACGAACCGGCGTTTTTCGCCGCTGCCCAACTCTGCGCCCCGTCGCGCTCGCTGAGCAGACAGACCGTATAGGCGTTCCGTATGCTCGCAACGGTGTCGGGCACGAAGCCGGCCGCCTGCGCTCCGTTCTGGAATCCGGCGGAATAACAGTTCTCGATCAGATTGACCGCGCCGCCTCCGACAAGGCCGCCCGTCTGACGTGCCCTGAGGTAGCAATCGGCGTAAGAATTCATAATGTCGAGCGTGCCGCTCTCCACGGAGCCGACGAGGCCGCCCGCCATACTGACGGTGCCGCTCTCTCCGGCCGCCGCCACCGTCGCGGCAAAACTGTTGTCTACCGACAGCATTGCGCAGTTGACGGCGCCGACGAGACCTCCCGCGGCGCGGCTGCCCGATATCCACACGGTCGAATCCGTTTTGCCGAGGATATCCGCGCGCTCCAGATAGACGCGGCAGTTTTCGATCTGCGAGGCCGGGCCGGATATCATCCCGGCCAGCGCTCCGGCATTCTCACCGCTGATCGTACAGTCAGTCAAGCGGATGTCTTTCAGCTTTCCGCCGAAAACCGCGAACAGGCCGGCGTCCCCCTCCGCGGAAACGCGCAGCCCGGCTATGCGCTTGCCGTCTCCGTCATACTCCGCAAGCGCTTCGTTCCGGATGGGCTTGAAGTTGGGCAGGCTGCCTGCGTGGCCGTTGAAATAGAAGTCGCCGTAGGCGCCCATCCAGCTGCCCGTGCCGGTATTTGTTTTCAGGTCTATGTCACGGATCTGCTCCGCCGATGTGATAAGCGTTCCCACGCCGGAGCTTTCATCCAAATTCTGCAGATGGCGGCCGTATTCGATCACAGCCTTGCCGAGAGAGCTGTCCGTATCGTCGCCGAACAGGCTGTTGACCCTCACCGGGCCGTAGTAACCGTCGTCGACGAGCTTGCTGGGGCTGTGAACCTCCAGCATCAGCGTGAGCTTGCTGCCGGGCGTGAGGCGCTGCTCGGGCATAAGGGAGCTCTCGCTGCCGAAAAGGGCATTGAAGCGCCTTGCGGGGCTGCGCAGATCGTCCAGAGTCAGGTCACAGTAAAAGCTGGTGCCGCTCTGCGACAGCGACGGCAGGGTCCCGTCGGCGGACGAGAGCACGCAGACGTGACCGAATTCGTCGCTGATCGTCAGCTTGAAGGTCAGCGTGTCGCCGGTATTCTGAGCGGTACACTGCAAATAGGCGCTGAGCCGCTCGCCGTTGTTTACCGTAATGGTCGGACGGAGCGTGAAGGTATCGCCGGTGCTGCTCTCCTCCGCGCCGCCGTGATAATAACCGATCTTCGCGCCGTCATTCAAGCGGTCGCGGCGGCTGCGCAGGGCGTTCAGCTCGCCCCACGTTCCCGGATTTTCATACCGGCCGGTAAAGTTGTCTTTTTCGCTGTAGAATACGGAATATACCGTGCCGGTCTCTCTGTCGTATTCCACGACCCAATAGCCCCGTCCGGTATCGTTGCCCAAAACGTCTTTGAGTATCTTTCTTCCCAGTTCATCCACCGACGTTATGTAATACAGCTTTTTCTCCGGGTCCCAATCGCCGTGGCTCGGCGTTCCGTAGACGAAATTATCGTTTTCGTAATATATATTCGCATTGCCTTCGGAGCGCAGCTTGATAAGCTCGTTCTGCGCGGCTATATAGATCAGCTCCGCTTTCGCGTCCAGCTCCTTTTGGCGCAGTTCCTTCCGCGTCTTGACCAGGTTCGGTATCAGCAGCGCCAGCAGTACGACCAGAATGCCTACGACGATAAGCGCCTCGGCAAGTGTGAAGCCGCGGCTGCCCTTCCGTATTCCGTTTTCGTACATCAGCCTGTTCAAGTCGTCTGTTCCCCCGAAAAAAGTTACAGTAGCTTATAATAATATAGTGCAAAATGTCGATTTTGTAAAGTGGCATGAATGTCAAATTCAAAGCCGCGCCGAAAAGCGGATCATTTCTCCCGCTGCGGAAGACGTGATACGGGGAGCCCCGATCCGCGGACTATGCCTACAACTTGAAGCTGCGGCGGTTTTTCCCGCCGCAGCCCCATTATATTATATTCGGTTTCAGCCTTCGCTGACCATTCTCGCCAGTATCGTGAACACGGTACGGCACCAGGAGCCGCCCATAAAGTCCACGTCGCCGTTGACGGGATCGATGAAGTGGGGGAAGCCCTTTTCCATAAGAGTTCCCAAATAGCGGTCGATGATGATCCTTGCCTCTTCCTTCTTTCCTCCCGCCCAAAGGCCGGTGAGTATGAAGAGCTGTCCCGGAGGGCTTATGGCTCCGCAGCCCATCTTCACGCCGGTCATCTCAAACACGTCGCTCAGCACATCCTCGCTGGCAATGCCGTAGGGGCTCAGGATCCTGTTCTCTCTCATCAGGCCCGCGCAGAGTTTGTCCAGCACCTCGGCCGGCAGACGGCTGCCGAGAATAAGGGGGATATAGAAGAGGATCGAGTCGGAGAATACAGGCTCATGGGTGTACTGCGTCAGGCAGACGAAGCGCTCTCCGTCCCACATTTTTTCCAGCATTTTATCCAGCAGGTCCCTGCTTTTTTTATACCAGCCGTCGATCTCCTCCCGGGGTTTGCCCAGAAGCCCGGCCAGGTCGCCCTGGGCCTCAAAATTCAGCACCTCAAAGGCGCAGAGGTCCGGGGTGGCCATGGGCACGCCGTCAAAATACGCGGTGATCTCGTCGAAGCCGGTGCCCGCGCCGTTGTCGAAGCCGGGGAGGCCGTCCTTGTCGTCATCCCGGCACTCCATGAACCACATGGCCCACTTTCCGGCCCGGTCATACAGCTTTTCCAGATCCTCCCGGGGCCACTCCTTGCTGAGGTCGTGGTGGGACATGATGTTTTTCAGGGCCCAGCCGTAGATGCCCGGCTTGATGCCGCC